>NZ_BAAGXY010000002.1:0-160990 GCF_054779595.1 Angustibacter peucedani | reverse complement strand
GGGGGGGGGGGGGGGGGGGCCTCAGGCCAGTCCGCGCCCCCGCGGCACCATCACCACGTCCGGACGCCGGCGACCCGAACGCCGCGCGGTCAGGTACGCGCGCTCGACCCGCCGCACCACCTCGTCCGGACGTCGGCGCGCCGTGGCGCCGGTGAACGCCAGCACCAGCACGCCGTGCTCGGTCAGCCGGCCGTCCTGCTCCACGGTGCGCTCCCAGTCGGCGTCGCGGGAGTGGTAGGCGCGCGAGTGCACCATGACGGCGATCCCGACGTCGTCGAACCACAGGTCGGGCGACACCAGGGGCGTGCCGTCGGGCAGGCGCAGCTCGGGGTTGGGCCACGCGTGCGGGAGCACGGTGCTGGCCGCGACGGCCCGCAGCACCGACGCCTCCGGAACCGACCACGCGCCCGCCTCCGCGACCGCCAGGGCGGCGCGCGCCACGCGGGTGCCGTTGGCGCGGCGGCGTTCGAGCTCGTGCCGCAGCTGCTCGACCGTGACCAGCCGGCGTTGCACCGCCTGGACGACGACGGCCTCGGCCTCGTCCGGCGTCCGGGCGTCGCACGCGCAGTCGACGACCGCGCGCGGCACCGTGGCGTAGCCGACCACGCCCGCGCGATCGGACGCCGGGTGCAGCGTCGTGCGCCGGATCCGCGCGAAGCCGGTGGTGCGCGAGGCCTTCGAGGCCTCGACGAGCACGTGCACCTGCCCGTCCAGCCGCACGTGGTCCAGCCCGTGCCAGGCGCAGGCGTACGCACCGGTCACCACAGCTCCCTCGCCGGCCTCGAGCGCCGCCGCGGCGGCGCGTCGTCCGTCGGTCAGGGATGCGGTGTCCAGCGCGACGACGCGGGGCAGCACCAGCCGCCACGTCCGGCCCAGGCGCCAGCGCAGCTGCGCCGCCGTGACGCCCAGGCCGGCGAGCTGGTCGCGCCGGGCCAGCCCGCGCTGTCCCTCGGCGAGCGCGCGGAGGTCGTCGTCCACCCGACGAGCGTGGCGCAGTACGGACCTCCGCCGCCGTGACCCTGTGGACGACGGCCCAGCGGGCGCTTCATCGCACGCGTCATCGCAGCCGGGACGTCGTGATCACGACAGGTTGGCTGCGATGACGGCTGTAGAGACGCGCCGGGCCCCCGGGGGCGGTGGGGTCAGGCGGTGGTGGAGGCGGTGGGGTCGTAGGTCTCGTGCCACTCGCCGGTCACGAGGTAGACGACCCGGCGGGCGACGGAGACCGCGTGGTCGGCGAAGCGCTCGTAGTAGCGGCCCACCAGCGTGATGTCGACGGCCGCCTCGATGCCGTGCTGCCACCGGTCGCCCAGCAGCTCGGCGAAGATCTGCCGGTGCAGGCGGTCCATCTCGTCGTCGTCCTGCTCGAGCTGCACGGCCATGGCCACGTCCTTGGACGCGATGACCGACCCGGCCTTGGCCACGATGCGCTCGGCCACCTGGCCCATCTCGAGCAGCGTCGCGCGCAGCGTCGGCGGGACGGCGGAGTCGGGGTACCGGCGCCGCGCGACCTTGGCGATGTGCCGGGCCAGGTCTCCCATGCGCTCGAGGTCGGCGCTCATCCGCATGCTCGTGACGATGGTGCGCAGGTCCGTGGCCACCGGCTGCTGACGGGCGAGCATGTCGAGCGCCAGGTCGTCCAGCTCGCGCTGGATCCGGTCGATCTGCTCGTCGGCCGCGATGACGCTCTCGGCGATCGCGAGGTCGGCGTCGAGCAGGGCAGTGGTGGCCCGGGCGATGGCCGAGCCGGCGAGCCGGGTCATCTCGACGAGCTGCTCGCTGGTGTGGTCGAGTCCTTCGTGGAACGCGTCGCGCATGGGCGAGAGCGTGCCAGCAGGCGGTGAACGGAACCGGCTGGCCAGGTGAACATCTGCTGAAGTCGCACGTCAGCGGCCTGCCGACGGCGAGAACCACCCGTCCGGCGTGCGTACGCTGGATGTCGTGGACCCCGCAACTGCTGCGACCCTCGGCGGCGTGGCCGGCCTCGCGCTGGGCGCGATCGCCATGGTCGCCGTGCGCTGGTCCGAGCGGTCGCAGCGCACCGTGCCGGTGCAGCCCGAGCCCGAGCTGCCCCGCGGTGTCGCCGACGTCCTCGCGGTCCTGCGCGAGTCCGCGGTCGTCGTCGCCGCCGACGACTCGGTCACCAAGGCCAGCCCCGCGGCGTACGCGTACGGCCTGGTCGCCGGCAGCGAGCTGACCCACCCCGAGCTGCGCCACCTGGTGCGCCAGGTGCGCCGCGACGGCGTGATCCGCGAGAGCGAGCTCGAGCTGGCCCGCGGTCCGCTGGGCCGCGGCCGCCTCACCGTGCGCGCGCGCGTCGCCCCGCTCAGCTCGGGCCACCTGCTGCTCCTGGTCGAGGACCGCACCGAGGCGCACCGGGTCGAGGCGGTCCGCCGCGACTTCGTCGCCAACGTCAGCCACGAGCTCAAGACGCCGGTGGGCGGGATCTCGCTGCTCGCCGAGGCCGTGCTCGACGCCAGCGACGACCCCGAGGCCGTGCGCCGCTTCGCCTCGCGCATGCAGGTCGAGTCCAGCCGGCTCGGACGCCTGGTGCAGGAGATCGTCGACCTCTCGCGCCTGCAGGTCGCCGACACGCTGCACCCGCCGGAGCTCGTGCCGGTCGACGCCGTCGTCGCCGAGGCCACCGACCGCTGCCGGCTGGTCGCGTCCGCGAAGGACATCGAGGTCGTCGTCCAGAACGAGCCGCTCGCGCGGGTGTTCGGGGACGCCGACTTGCTGATGACCGCCGTCCGCAACCTCGTCGACAACGCAGTCGCGTACTCCGGCAGCGGCACGCGCGTCGCGGTGGCCGTCACGCTGCACCACGGGCTGGTCGAGGTCGCGGTCACCGACCAGGGCGTCGGCATCAGCGACCGCGAGCAGGCCCGCATCTTCGAGCGGTTCTACCGGGTCGACCCGGCCCGCTCGCGCTCCACCGGCGGCACCGGCCTCGGGCTCGCGATCGTCAAGCACGTTGCGGCCAACCACGGCGGCGAGGTCACCGTGTGGAGCCGGCCCGGCCAGGGCTCGACGTTCACGATGCGCCTGCCGGCCGCCAGCCCCGACCAGGCCGAGACCGAGCCGGACGTCGAGCAGCACGTCCCGCCGGCCGCGGGCGACCCGCACCACCAGACCACCTCGGGCGCGCTCGCGTCCGCCAGCACCCCGGAAGAGGCCCGCGGATGAGCCGCATCCTCGTCGTGGAGGACGAGGAGTCCTTCAGCGACCCGCTGTCGTACCTGCTGCGCAAGGAGGGGTACGAGGTGGCCGTGGCTCCCGACGGCCACCAGGCGCTCGCCGACTTCGAGCGCGCGGGGGCCGACCTCGTGCTGCTCGACCTGATGCTGCCCGGCCTGTCCGGTACCGAGGTCTGCCGCCAGCTGCGGTCGCAGAGCGCCGTCCCGATCATCATGCTGACGGCCAAGGACTCCGAGATCGACAAGGTCGTCGGGCTCGAGATCGGCGCCGACGACTACGTCACCAAGCCGTACTCCAGCCGCGAGCTGCTGGCCCGCATCAAGGCCGTGCTGCGCCGCCACCACGAGCCCGACGACCTCGTGCCGCCCACCCTGCAGGCCGGCCGGGTGCGCATGGACGTCGACCGGCACGTCGTCACGGTCGACGGCCGCCAGGTGGCCATGCCGCTCAAGGAGTTCGAGCTGCTCGAGCTGCTGCTGCGCAACGTCGGGCGCGTGCTCACCCGCATCCAGCTCATCGACCGGGTGTGGGGCAGCGACTACGTCGGCGACACCAAGACGCTCGACGTCCACGTCAAGCGGCTGCGAGCCAAGATCGAGCCCGACCCGTCGAACCCCACGATGCTCACCACGGTGCGGGGGCTGGGCTACAAGCTCGACGCCTAGCGCGGAGCCAGCCCGACGCCGAGCCCGGACGTCGCGCGGTCAGTTCGCGGTCGGCGTGACCGTCGCGTACTCGAACCGCGGGAGCACGACCGGCACCGAGGTGACGACCGAGCCGCCGGACGGGCTCGACAGCGTGACCTCGAGCAGCGAGCCCGCGCCCTGGGCCAGGTCACCCACGACGACGGAGGTGTCGTCGGTGCCGCTGCCCAGGCGCACCAGGCCGCCGGGCGGCACGGTGACCTTCACCGGCTGCGGCTGGCCCTTGGTCTCGATGGTCACGGCGGCGTCGGCCTTCCCGGTGTTGACCAGCGCACCCGAGACCAGGCCCTCGCCGCCCTTGTCGCCGACGACCACGAGGTCGCGCGCGAGGACGTCGCCGACCGTCGCGGTGACGCCGTTGGCCGCGTCGTAGTCGGTCTCGGTGGACGACGGCGAGAGGTACGCGCAGGCGCCCAGCAGCGGCAGGGGAGCGGCGAGGGCGAGGGCGGCCAGGCCCCGGCGGCTGGGACGCATCACGACGACGATCTCCTCGGCACGGCAGCAGGTGGACGGGCCCGTCCGGTCGGCCGGCCAGGTCCGCGGCCCAGCGTATCGGGCGGCTGCGGAGCGGCACGACCGGGCGCGCGTGAAGCATGCGATCGGGCTGCTGTCAAGACCCCTTCCGGTGGCTCGCACCGGCTCTGACCTGCGCAAACGTCGCCGGGACGGCTTCTGCTGGGCGGTCACAGCGTGTTATCCTGGTAGCCGCGAAAGGGGAAAAGAACACATGGTCTTCACAGTCGGCGAGACGGTCGTGTACCCGCACCACGGAGCGGCACTGATCGAGCAGGTCAAGACGCGAACCATCAAGGGTGAGGACAAGCTCTACCTCGTCCTCAAGGTCGCGCAGGGAGACCTCACCATCGAGGTCCCGGCCGAGAACTGCGACCTCGTCGGCGTCCGCGACGTCGTCGGCCAGGAGGGTCTCGACCGCGTCTTCGAGGTCCTGCGCACGCCGCACGCCGAGGAGCCGACCAACTGGTCGCGCCGCTACAAGGCCAACCTCGAGAAGCTCGCCTCCGGCGACGTCATCAAGGTCGCCGAGGTCGTCCGCGACCTGTGGCGCCGCGAGAAGGACCGCGGCCTGTCGGCCGGCGAGAAGCGCATGCTGGCCAAGGCCCGCCAGATCCTGGTGAGCGAGCTGGCCCTCGCCGAGCACACGAACGAGGACAAGGCCGAGGCGATCCTCGACGAGGTCCTCGCCTCCTGATCGTCCTGCTCACCCCGCACCACCACGGCGCGCGTCGCCCCTCCGGGCGGCGCGCGTCCGTCACACTGGTCCGGTGAACCCCCGCCCCCTCCGCGTGCCGGTCGGCGTCATCGAGCTGCTGCGGCTCTTCGTCGTCGTCTTCTTCGCCGGCCTCGGGTACCAGGTGGCGGTGGCGGCCGACCCGGTCGACCTGCGCCTCGGCCCGCTCGACGCGGCCGGGGCCGGCGTCCTGCTCGGCGCGGCCGTCGGCTACGTGCTCGGCGGCGTCGTGGCCCGGCTGACCGTGCGCTCGGTCGCCTCGGCCGAGCGCAGCCTGCGCCAGCGGTCCACCGAGCAGGTGCTCTCGGGCATGATCGGCGCCGCCATCGGCGTGCTCGTCGCCGCGGCGGTCACCTGGCCGCTGCTGCTGATCGGCAGCCAGGTCGTGATGCTGCCGCTGTTCGGCTTCATCCTCGTCACGCTCGCGCTGCTGGGGTACCGCGTGGGGCTGGCCCGTCGGCACGACCTGCTGGCGCTGTTCGGCGCGCAGGCGGGGCTGAGCCGGACGTCGTCCGCGGGCTCGGGCGAGCGGGTGCTCGACACGTCGGTGGCGGTCGACGGGCGCATCGTCGACGTCGTGACGGCGGGGTTCCTCACCGGCGGCTTCCTCGTGCCCCAGCCGGTGCTCGACGAGCTGCAGGGCCTGGCCGACGCCGGCGACGACGTCCGCCGCGGCCGCGGGCGCCGTGGGCTGGAGGCGCTCGAGGCGCTGCGGCGCCAGCGCACCGTCGACCTCGAGGTCATCCCCGACTCCGTCCGCGAGGTGCCGGACGTCGACGCCAAGCTGGTCCGCATCTGCCTCGAGCGTCGCGCCGCGCTGGTCACCCTCGACACCAACCTCGCCAAGGCGGCCGCGCTCGCCGGGGTGAGCGTCATGAACCTGCACGCCCTCGCCCTCGCGCTGCGCCCGCCGGTGACGGCCGGCGACGTGGTGCGGGTCAGCCTGATCAAGGCGGGCAAGGAGGCCGGCCAGGCCGTCGGCTACCTGGACGACGGCACGATGGTCGTCGCCGAGCGCTCCCGCGAGCGGATCGGCCAGGAGGTCGCGGTCGCCGTCACCAGCGTGCTCACCACCGCCAACGGCCGGATGGTCTTCTCCCGCCCGCAGGACGCGTGAGCACCGGCTGCGTCGTCGTCGCGGCCGGCTCGGGCACGCGGCTGGCGGCCGGCCGGCCCAAGGCGTTCGTCGAGCTCGCGGGGGTGACCTTGCTCGAGCACGCCGTCGCCCGGGTGCTGGACGCCGGCGTCGCGGAGGTCGTGGCCGTCGTCCCCACCGACCTGGTGGGCGCGGCGGCCGAGCTGCTCGCGGGTCGGGCGCGCGTCGTGGCAGGAGGCGCCGACCGGCGGGCGTCCGTCGCGGCCGGGCTCGGCGCGCTGCCGGTCGGCTGCGACGTGGTGCTGGTGCACGACGCCGCGCGGGCCCTGGCGCCGTCGTCCCTCGTGGTGGCGGTGGCGGAGGCGGTGCGCGGCGGGGCGGTGGCCGTCGTCCCGGGCCTGGCGGTGGCCGACACGATGAAGCAGGTCGACGCCGACGGAGTCGTGGTGGGCACGGTCGACCGCGACGGGCTGCGCGTCGTCCAGACCCCGCAGGGGTTCTCGCGCGAGGTGCTCGAGCGCGCGCACGCGGCGGCCGCGACGGACGCGCCGGCCACCGACGACGCGTCGCTGGTCGAGCAGCTCGGCCTGCCGGTGGTGGTCGTGCCGGGTGACCCGTTGGCGCTCAAGGTCACGACCGCCGACGACCTGGCCCGGGCCGAGTGGCTGCTGGCTAGGCTCGAGCCGTGACGCTCCCGCGGGTCGGCATCGGCACCGACGTCCACGCGTTCGCGGCCGAGGGGTCGGACCGCCCGCTGCGGGTGGCCGGCCTCGACTGGCCCGGCGAGCGCGGGCTCGACGGCCACTCGGACGCCGACGTGGTGGCGCACGCCTGCTGCGACGCGCTGTTCTCGGCTGCGGGGATCGGGGACGTCGGTACGCACTTCGGCACCTCGGACCCGCGCTGGGCGGGCGCGCCGGGTGCGGTGCTGCTCGCGGAGGCGGCGCGGCGCGTGCGCGTGGCGGGCTTCGAGATCGGCAACGTCGCGGTGCAGCTGGTGGGCGACCGGCCGCGGCTGGGCTCGCGCCGGGGCGAGGCCGAGGCGGCGCTCGCGGCGGCGTGCGGGGCGCCGGTGTCGCTGAGCGCCACCACGACCGACGGGCTCGGACTGACGGGGCGCGGCGAGGGCGTCGCCGCGATCGCCACCGCCCTCGTCGTGCCTGCCGACTTGTGAAGGGTTTCCAACCCTTCAGGCACGTCTGAGGGGTTGGAAACCCTTCACAAGTGCAGCTCAGTGGCCGCGGTCGAGCCACTCCTGCAGGTGGGGGGCCTCGGCCGCGACCGTCGTGGTGTCGCCGTGGCCGGTGCGGACGACGGTCTCGCCCGGGAGGGTCAGCAGCCGGTCGCGGATCGAGGCCACGATCGTCGGGAAGTCGCTGAACGAGCGTCCCGTCGCGCCGGGCCCGCCGGCGAATAGCGTGTCGCCGGTGAAGACCGTGCCGAGCGCGGGCACGTGGAAGCAGACCGCGCCGGGGGAGTGCCCGGGCGTGTGCAGCACGTGGACGTCGACCCCGCCCACCGAGACCACCTGGCCGTCGTGCAGCGTGCCGTCCGGGGCGAGGTCCGGGTGGGTGAGCGTCCAGAGGGCGAGGTCGTCCGGGTGGAGCAGCACCGGCGCCCCGACCCGCTCGCCGAGCCCGGGGGCGGCATCCACGTGGTCGTCGTGCGCGTGCGTGCACAGGACGGCCACCACCCGACGTCCGGTGACGAGGCCGGTGATGACGTCGAGGTCGTGCGGGGCGTCGATGACCACGCACTCGTCGTCGTCGCCGAGCACCCAGACGTTGTTGTCGACGTCGAACGTCTCGCCGTCGAGGCTGAACGTGCCGCTGGTGACCGCGTGGTCGACCCGGACGTCGCCGCTCACAGCACCACCACCGAGCGCAGGACCTCGCCGCGGTGCATCTTGTCGAAGGCCGCCTCGACGTCGCCGAGCCCGATCGTCTCGCTGACGAACGCGTCGAGGTCGAAGCGTCCCTGGCGGTAGAGGTCGACCAGCACGGGGAAGTCGCGCGAGGGCAGGCAGTCGCCGTACCAGCTCGACTTCAGCGCGCCGCCGCGGCCGAAGATCTCGATCAGCGGCAGCTCGACCTTCAGGTCGGGCGTCGGCACGCCCACCAGCACGACGGTGCCGGCGAGGTCGCGGGCGTAGAACGCCTGCTCGTAGGTCTCGGGCCGCCCCACCGCCTCGACGACGACGTCCGCGCCGAACCCGCCGGTCAGCTCGCGGATCGCCTCGACCGCGTCGGTGCTGCGGCTGTTGACCGTGTGCGTCGCGCCGAACCCCTTGGCCCACTCGAGCTTGCGGTCGTCGACGTCCACGGCGATCACCGTGGTGGCACCGGCGATCCGCGACCCGGCGATCGCGGCGTTGCCCACGCCGCCGCAGCCGATCACGGCCACGCTGTCGCCGCGGCCGACACCGCCGGTGTTGACGGCCGCACCGAAGCCGGCCATGACGCCGCAGCCGAGCAGCCCGGCCGCGGTGGCCGGCGCCTCGGGGTCGACCTTGGTGCACTGCCCGGCGTGCACGAGGGTCTTCTCGGCGAACGCGCCGATGCCGAGGGCGGGCGTGAGCTCGGTGCCGTCCTCGAGCGTCATCTTCTGCGTCGCGTTGAAGGTGTTGAAGCAGTACCAGGGCTTGCCGCGCAGGCAGGCCCGGCACGAGCCGCACACCGCCCGCCAGTTCAGGACGACGAAGTCACCGGGCGCGACGTCCGTGACCCCCTCGCCGACGGCCTCGACGACGCCGGCCGCCTCGTGACCGAGCAGGAACGGGAACTCGTCGTTGATGCCGCCTTCCCGGTAGTGCAGGTCGGTGTGGCAGACGCCGCACGCCTGCACCTCCACCACCGCCTCGCCCGGGCCGGGGTCCGGCACCACGATCGGCACGATCTCGACGGGGGCGCCCTGGGCGCGGGCGATGACGGCGTTCACGGTCTGCGGCATGCTCGCGAATCTACGGGTCAGGGAGAGCGCCGTGCCACCGGTAGCCTTGTGCGGTGACACTTCGCCTGTACGACACCGCCACCCGAGAGCTGCGCGACTTCGAGCCGCTGCGCCCCGGCCAGGTGGGTCTGTACATCTGCGGCCTCACGGTGCAGGGCTCGCCGCACATCGGGCACGTGCGGTTCACGGTGGCGTTCGACGTCCTGCGGCGGTGGCTGACGACCGGCCACGGGTACGACGTCACCCTCGTGCGCAACGTCACGGACATCGACGACAAGATCCTCGCCAAGTCGGCCGACGCGGGCGTCGAGTGGTTCGCCTGGGCCTACGAGAACGAGCGCCAGACGTCGGCCGCGCTCGACGCGCTGGGCGTGCTGCCGGCGACCTACGAGCCGCGCGCCACCGGCCACATCCCCGAGATGGTCGAGCTGATGCAGACGCTCGTCGACGGCGGTCACGCCTACCCGGGTGACGAGGGCGGCGACGGCGCGGCAGCCGGCGCGGGCGACGTGTACTTCGAGGTGAAGTCCTGGCCGGACTACGGCGAGCTGACCCACCAGAAGATCGACGACATGGCCCCGGCCGAGGACGCCGACCCGCGCGGCAAGCGCGACCCGCGCGACTTCGCGCTGTGGAAGGGCCACAAGCCGGACGAGCCGGCGTCGGCCAGCTGGGACTCGCCGTACGGCCGCGGCCGACCGGGCTGGCACCTCGAGTGCTCGGCCATGGCGCGCAAGTACCTCGGTGACACCTTCGATATCCACGGCGGCGGCGTCGACCTGCGCTTCCCGCACCACGAGAACGAGCAGGCGCAGTCCCGCGCGGCCGGTCTCGGCTTCGCGCGGTACTGGCTGCACAACGGCTGGGTCACCGTCGGCGGCGAGAAGATGAGCAAGTCGCTCGGCAACTCGCTCGTCGTCACCGAGGTGCTCAAGCACGTGCGGCCGTTGGCCCTGCGCTACTACCTCGGCGCGGCGCACTACCGCTCGATGATCGAGTACCAGCCCGACTCGCTGCGCGAGGCCGAGGCCGCGGTCGAGCGCATCGAGGGCTTCGTGCTGCGAGCCCGCGAGCTCGGCGAGGTGCCTTCTGGCGCAACGGTTCCGGCGGCCTTCGCCGAGGCGATGGACGACGACCTCAACGTCTCGGGCGGCCTGGCCGTCGTGCACGACACCGTCCGGGCCGGCAACACGGCCCTGGACGACGGCGACGACGCCAGCGCGCTCGCCGCTCTGGGTGCGGTGGTGGCGATGACCGACGTCCTGGGCATCAACCCGCTGGACCCGGTGTGGCACAAGGGTTCCAGCACCGACGACCGCACCGCTGCGGCGCTCGACGCGCTCGTGCGGGCCGAGCTCGACGCCCGGCAGGCCGCGCGAGCGGCCCGCGACTTCGCCGCCGCCGACGCGATCCGCGACCGGCTCACCGCGGCGGGCATCGCCGTCGAGGACACCGCCGGGGGGTCGCGCTGGACGTTGGCGCGCCCGACCGGCTCCACGGAAGGACCTGCCTGATGGCCGGCAACTCCCAGCGCAAGGGCGCGGTGCGCAAGGGCGCCTCGCGCAAGGGACCTCTCGTCGGTTCCGGCGGTCAGCAGCGGAAGGGCTTGCAGGGCAAGGGCCCTACGCCCAAGGCCGAGGACCGCGAGAAGCATGTCGCCGCCAAGAAGCGCCGGGCGGCGGAACGCCGCGACGCCGCCCTCAGCAAGGGTGGCCGTGGCGCGCCGGCGCGCTCGGCGGGCGGGCGCGGGGGCGGTCGCCCCGGCGGTCGTCCGCCGGCGCGGGGCAGGTCCAAGACGTCGAGCGAGATGGTGGCCGGCCGCAACAGCGTCGTCGAGGCGCTGCGCGCCGAGGTGCCTGTGACGACCATGTACGTCGCGAGCCGCATCGACGTCGACGACCGCGTGCGCGAGGCGCTCAAGACCGCTGCGCTGCGGGCGATCCCGGTGCTGGAGACGCCGCGCGGCGAGCTCGACCGGCTCACCGACGGCGCGATCCACCAGGGCCTCGCGCTGCAGGTGCCGCCCTACGAGTACGCGCACCCGGACGACCTGGTCCGGGCCGCCGAGGAGGCGGGCCAGGCGCCGCTCATCGTCGCCCTCGACGCGATCACCGACCCCCGCAACCTCGGGGCCGTCGTCCGGTCGGCGGCCGCCTTCGGCGGGCACGGCGTGATCGTTCCGGAGCGGCGCGCGGCCGGCATGACCGCCGGGGCCTGGAAGACCTCCGCCGGCGCGGCGGCCCGGCTGCCGGTCGCCCGTGCCACGAACCTGACGCGGGCGCTCGAGCAGCTCAAGGCCGACGGCTGCTTCGTCATCGGGCTCGACATGGACGGCGACATGGAGCTGCCGCAGATCGCGGTGGCCCACGACCCGCTGGTCATCGTCGTGGGCTCGGAGGGCAAGGGGCTGTCACGCCTGGTGCGCGAGGCCTGCGACCTCGTGGTCTCGATCCCGATGCACGCCGCCACCGAGTCGCTGAACGCCGGGGTCGCCGCGGGGGTGGCGCTGTACGAGGTCGCGCGCCGCCGCTCGCACGGCGGCTGAGCGGGGCGTCCCTAGGCGACGCCGTCGACCGGTGGGTCCGGGCGCGGCCGCCGCGAGCGGGCGCGTCGACGCTTCTTCTTCTCGGCGTACATCGCCTGGTCGGCGCGCCACCAGGTGCGCTCGAGGCCGCCCTCGCTCTCGTACTCCGCGTGTCCGATCGAGGCCGCCACGCCGGCGGCCTCGAAGGCCTCGCGGATGCGCGCGACGACGGGCTGGGCGGCGTCCGGATCGGGGCCGCCCACCAGCACCCCGAACTCGTCGCCGCCCAGCCGCGCCACCACGTCGCTGTCGCGGCTCACGGCGGCGAGCGTCGCCGCCGCCAGCTGCAGGTACTCGTCGCCCGCGACGTGGCCCTGCACGTCGTTGATCTCCTTCAGGCCGTCGAGGTCGATGACCACGACCGACGGCGCCTCGTCGTCGGCCTGGGTCGGCTGCTCGCTCTCGAGCACCGTCGACCAGCCGCGGCGGTTGGGCAGCCCGGTCAGCTCGTCGGTGTGCGCCTGCTCGTGCAGCACCTGCGAGCGCCGGGCGGTGGTGACGTGGGCGTGCTCGGAGCGGGCGACGAGCCCGACCAGCCGGGCCAGCACGGCCACCAGGTCGCGGACGTCGTCGAGCCGCCCGGACGACGTCCGGTCCAGTCCCCACAGGACGCTGACCGCGGAACCGCCCTGGCCGACGACGGGGTGCACCAGCACCGCTCCGTCGTCGGACGTCGGGCGCACGACGTCGCCCGCGCGCACCCGACCGAGCGGGTCGCGCACCTTGAGGACGGCGTACCGGTCGGACGCCACCGACGCGAAGGCCCAGACGACGTCCGGGCGTTCCCGTTGCAGGTGGTCGAGGGCGGCGTCCAGCCCCTCGCTCGTCCCGGCACGTGTCACCGAGCCGACTACCCCCACCCGGACCCCCTCGCCCGTCGCCAGCGCACGCCGCTGGTCAGCCAACCCCGGTACCCCGAAGCGTGACACATCAGTCACGGAGCGCAACCCCAGGCGCGCGGTTCGCGTCAGGCCGGCGGCGTCGGCGAGTAGGCCGTCTGCGGCACCTTCGTGAACGTGCGGGAGCCGATGAGCAGCTGCACCCCCAGGTAGCCCAGGCCGGCCACCGCGCCCACGACGACCACGAGCGCGACCGTCCCGCCGGCGGCGTCGGTCACGAGGGCACCGAGCGTGCCCGCCACCATCGCGTTGAAGACGGTCATGAACAGGCTCGTGCTCGCCGTGACGTGGCTCAGGGTGCTGCGCGGCCAGCCCATGAAGTACGTCTGCAGCAGGCCGGCCATGTCGTCGTGCGTCGAGGTCAGGAAGTACGGCTCGACGGCGGGGTCGAGGTCGACGTACGCCGCGCGCAGCCGGTTCATGGCCAGCACGACCGACGCGTCGTCGACGCTCGCGTTGATGACGCGCATCTGGGTCATGGTGCCGAGCACCAGGACGGCGGCCGCCAGCCCGATCGACATGACGCGGAACGCGGTGCCGAACCCCGAGGCCTGGGCCAGCAGCGCCAGCACGACGAGCGAGGCCGACGAGACGGTCAGGTGGATGCCGATGCGGCTCATGACCTCCGACCACGTCATGCCGCGCGTGGCGAGCAGGCTCCAGTGCTCGGTGGCCAGGATCTGCGCCCGCAGCCCGAGGTTCGGCTGCCCGGCGCCGGCGGCGGTCCCTCCGGGTGCTGGCGGGCTCGGGTGCTGCGCGGGCGGCGGCGACGGCGCGGGCTCGGGCGACGACATCGACATGGCACGCACCCCTCGTGACGACGGCGGTCCGCCCAGCAGTGTGCCCCCGGGTGCCGGGTCGCGGGGCCGCTTCGGCGTGGTCCAGTTGACGCTTGATCAAGCACCTGCTTGAATAGCGCCCATGCCCACCGCCCTGGCCGACCCCGATCTCGACGCGGTCTTCACCGCGCTGAGCGACCCGACGCGGCGCGACATCGTGGCCCGGCTGGGCGCGGGGGAGGCCACGGTCGGCGAGCTGGCCGAGCCCTACGCCATGAGCCTGCAGGCGGTGTCGCAGCACCTCGCGGTGCTCGAGCGGTGCGGCCTGATCAGCCGCGGTCGCCTCCGCCAGACCCGGCCGTGCCGCCTGGAGCCCGCGGCCCTCGAGGCCGCGCTGTCGTGGATCGAGGAGAGCCGGCGCACCTGGGCCGACCGCATGGACCGCCTCGACGCGCACCTGGCCCGGCTGCAGGACGACGACCGGTGAGCACCCCTGCGAGCGACGCCGAGCTGGTGCACGAGCGGGTGTTCCGCGCCCCGCGCGAGCTGGTCTGGCGCTGCCTGACCGACCCGGCCGAGCTGGCGCAGTTCTGGGGGCCGCGCGGCATGTCGACGCCGCTCGACGGGCTCGTGGTCGAGCTGCGACCCGGCGGCCGGTTCGAGACCCTGATGGTCGGCGGCGGTGGCAGCCACCGCATGGTCGCGACGTTCACGGACGTCGTCCCGCCCTCGCTGGTCGCCTGGGTCGAGACCGGCACCGGGATGCACACGACCAGCACGCTCGACGACCTCGGCGACGGCACGACCGCCGTGCGCATCCACCAGCGGCACGTGCCGGACTGGATGCTGCGCCCCGAGGCCCAGGCCGGCTTCCTCACCTCCCTCGACAAGCTCGAGGAGCACCTCGCCCGACTCGTCGAAGGAGAACGCTCGTGACCGATCTGCAGCAGTGGGTCGCCCCGACCTGCACCGGCCTGGCCGACCTGCTCGACGCCGGCCCGGACGACGTCTGGGACGCGCCGTCCCTGTGCGCGGGGTGGCAGGTGCGCCACCTCGTCGCGCACGTCACCATGCCGGCCCGGCTCACGCCGGAGCAGTACGGCGCCGAGATGGCTTCTGCCGCTGGCGATTTCACCGCCATGTCGAATGCCGTGGCGCTGCGCGACGGCGCCCTCCCGACGTCCGAGCTGCTCGACCAGCTGCGGTCCGAGCGGCTGCACGGCTGGCAGCCGCCCGGCGGCGGAGCCGGTGGGGCGCTGAGCCACGCGGTCATCCACTCGCTCGACGTCACCGTCGCGCTCGGCCGACCGCCCGTCGCACCGGCCGAGGCCGTCGAGGTCGTGCTCGACCTGCTCGCGGCGTCCGAGGGCACGTGGTTCGGCGTCGACGTCAGCGGCGTGCGGTTCGAGGCCACCGACTTCGGCTGGACGTCGGGTGACGGAGCTGACGTCGTGCGCGCGGACGGCGGGTCGCTCGTCTCCCTGCTCAGCGGCCGCACCCTCCCCGACGGGCGGGCCCTGCCACGGCGCTGACCCTCAGCCGAGATCCGCTGCGCCGCACCAGGTCGTGAGCGCCTCCGCCAGGTCGGCGGCCGTGCCCTGGCCGACCCAGGCGACGTGGCCGTCGGGTCGGGCGAGGACGGCGGTGGGCGCGGCGACAGGCCCGACGACCGGCAGCTCCCACGGACCCTCGGTGCGGGCGCGCACGTGACGCACGCGGTCGGTCCACGGTCGCGCGACGTCGTCGAGGACGCCCGGCTCGCCGAGGTCCAGAAGCACCGCGCGGGCCGGGTGCAGCAGCGTGAAGACGGTGGTGGGCCCGTCGTCCGTCGTCAGGTCGAGGTCCGGCACCCGTCGTCCGAGCAGGGCGTGCTCGTCGCCCCAGTCGTAGCGGATGTCGAGCCCGGACAGCAGGCCGGCGAGCCGGCGGCGCGGCTCGTCGGACTCCAGCAGGTCGCTGATCGTGTCTCGCACCGCCATGGTGCGGGCGTCGCCGCGCTGCAGCTGCGCCTGGGCCAGCACGTTCGTCAGCACCCGCGCCGTGGCGGGGTGGCGCTCGGACTCGTAGGTGTCGAGCAGGCTGTCGGGCGAGACGCGCTGCACGACCTGGGCGAGCTTCCAGCCGAGGTTGACGGCGTCCTGCACCCCGAGGCCGATGCCCTGCCCGCCGGTGGGCGGGTGCACGTGCGCGGCGTCCCCCGCGACGAGCACGCGCCCTCGCCGGTAGGTCGCCGCCTGCCGGGTCGCGTCGGTGAAGCGTGATATCCAGCGGGGGTCGTGGGCGCCGAAGTCGTTGCCGTACACCGCGACCAGCGCCTGCTTCAGCTCGTCGAGGGTCGGCTCGGACGACGGGCCCAGCTCGCGCTCGGTGACGACGAGGCCGACGGCACCGTCGGGCAGCACGTTGGTGGCGTGGATGCCGACGTCGTCCATGCGGATGCCCGGCGGCGGCTGCTCGGTCATCTCGACCTCGGCGACGAGGTGGCTGCGGCTCGCGTCCGGGCCGACGAACTCGATGCCCGCCGCCGAGCGCACGAGGCTGCGACCGCCGTCCGCGCCGACGAGGTAGGTGGCGCGCAGGGTGCCGCCGTCGGCCAGCCGGACGTCGACGCCGTCGTCGTCCTGGGTGATGCCCGTGACCTCGACCCCTCGGCGCACCGGGACGCCGAGCTCCTCGACCCACCCGAGCAGGATCTCCTCGACGCCGGACTGCCCGAGCCCCAACGTGTACGGGTGGCGCGTCGGGAAGTCGCCGAGCTCGAGCCGCGTGGTGCTGAAGGACAGCACGCTGACCGTCTGACCGGCCTCGAGGAACCGGTCGGCGATGCCGCGCTGGTCGAGCACCTCGATGGTGCGCGCGTGGAACCCGCGCGCCCGGGTGCCGAGCAGCTCGGACGTCGGCCGCCGCTCGAGCAGCACCACGTCGACCCCCGCCAGCGCCAGCTCGCCGGCCAGCACCAGCCCGGTCGGACCAGCACCCACCACCGCCACGTCGACCGTCTCTGCCATGCCACGCCCCCTCGTCCGTCGTCGTCCGGCCGAGCAGTCTGCGGCACGACGGGGGCCTTGCCGCAAGCCCCCGTCGGCGCGCTACGGTGGAGATGCAGGGAGCGGTGGGTCCGGCGTCAGCCGGACTGCTCGACGTGGGCCTTGAGGCCGTCGAGCATGCTCTGCCAGTTCTGGCTGAACTGCTCGGCCTGCTCCTCGCTCTCGCAGCCGTCCTGCGTCAGCTCGAGGTGCGTGCCGCCGTCCGCGTCGCCGAGCGTGTAGACCAGCGTGTGGTAGTTCTTCGGCTCGTCCGGCTCGCCCATCATCGGGCTGTAGTGCGTCACCGAGAGCACCTGCGGCTCGTCGTAGGTGAGCACCTCTCCCTTGTCCTGGTAGGCGTGGCCGTCGTGCTCGCCGTCCCAGGTGATCGGTGACCCGACCTCCCAGGTCGTGCTGACCTTCGAGCCCTGCATGTACGCCGCGATCTGCTCGGGCTCGGTGAGGGCGGCCCACACCTGCTCACGGGTGGCGTCGACGTCGACCTCGGCGGTGGCTGAGAAACCGGTCATGCGTGTCATCTCCTCATTTGTATGAGGCCCTCATACAATCATGAGGTGGCGGACCCCGCAATCGATCGGCTCGACAACCTGCTCGCCTCGCTGTCGCTCAACCTCGCGGCCGACGGGCAGGAGGCCCTCGAGCGGGCGAGCGGGGTGGTCGGCAGCGCGGCGGTGGCGCTGCTGGCGCTCGACGAGTTCGCGAACGGCGTCCACGTCGGGCGGCTGGCCTCCGTGCTGGGCCTGACGCACTCGGGGGCGGTGCGCGTCGTGTCCCAGCTCGAGGCCGAGGGCCTGGCCGGACGACGACCGGGAGCCGACCGGCGGCGCGTCGAGGTGCGCCTCACCGCCAAGGGACGACGTCGGGCCCGCACCGCGCGGCGCGCGCGCGACGAGGTCGTCGTCGACGTCGCGGCCGGGCTGTCCGCCGGCCAGCGGCGGGCGCTCGAGCCGCTGCTCGACCGGCTGGTGGGGGCGCGGGTCGAGCAGCGCCTCGCCCGACGGGCGCAGGGCGACGCCCCGGCCTGGTGGTGCCGGGCGTGCGACTTCGCCGCGTGCGGCCGCCCCGACGGGCGCTGCCCAGCGCAGGCCACGGCGGCCCGCGAGACCGAGAAGGCCGGGGAGGTCGGGCCATGAGCGAGAGCTTCGGCGAGCAGTACGTGCGCGGTCGCAGCCACCGTCGCACGGAGCGAGCGCATCGCCGGCGTCGAGGCCGAGCGGTTCGTGCTCTGGGACCACAGCCCGTTCCCGGTCGCGGTCGAGATGCTGGCCCAGCGCCCGCCGTTCGAGGTCGGCGTCTGGAACGTCTGGAAGGACGTGCACGGTGCGACGGGGGCGTGGACCGCGAACGGCGGGATGCGAGTGGTCGAGCACGACGCCCGGCACCTGCGGCTCGCGTGCAACGCCGGGCCGAACCCGGTGACCTTCACCGACCTCCTGGTCGAGGTGTCCTGGCCCGACGGCGTCGCGGTGGAGCTGGTCGACGTCTAGCGGTCTGTCACAACCCGGTGCCGGGCGGCGTCTTCATGTCGAGACCACCACAGGAGGACGACATGACAGGCACGACGCGCATCCCCGCCGCCGAGATCACCGGCGTCAAGGGGTGGCTGGTGAAGCGGTTCGCGAAGAAGACGCTGGGGCAGGTGCCGACCTCGATCGGCGTGTACTGGCACCACCAGAAGGTGCTGATGGACATGGGATCGCTCGGCGGCAAGCTGAAGAAGTGGCACGCGTGCGACGAGCAGCTGAAGTCGTTCGCGCACATGGCCGTCGCGTCCCGCGTCGGCTGCACCTGGTGCCTGGACTTCAACTACTTCGAGGCGCACAACAAGGACCTCGACCTCGACAAGGCCGTGCAGGTGCCGCGCTGGCGCGAGTCCGACGTGTTCACGCCGCTCGAGCGCGAGGTGCTCGCCTACGCCGAGGCGATGACCGAGACCGAGCCCACGGTGACCGACGAGATGGTCGCCTCGCTGCGGTCCCAGCTCGGTGACGCCGGCGTGGTCGAGCTGACGGCGGTGATCGCGTTCGCCAACTTCACGACCCGGCCCAACGTGGCGCTCGGCATCGAGTCCGACGGCTTCGCGGCGGCCTGCGGGCTGCGACCGTTGGCCTCGCGGGTCGCCGTAGGGTCGTGACGTGGCTGCTGCGCCGGGTCGAGGTCCGGACGACGACGTGTTCGTCGTCCACCGCCGCCTGCTGTTCACGGTCGCGTACGAGATGCTGGGCGCGGCGTCCGACGCCGAGGACGTCGTCCAGGACACCTGGATCCGTTGGGACGCCATCGGTGCCGACGCCCGGGCGGAGGTGCGCGACCCCCGCGCGTTCCTGGTGCGCATGGTGACGCGCAAGGCGCTCGACCGGCTGCGGGCCGACGCGCGGCGTCGCGAGGACTACGTCGGGGAGTGGCTGCCCGAGCCGCTGCTCACGGCGCCCGACGTGGCGGACGACGTCGAGCTGGCCGAGAGCGTGTCGTTCGCGATGCTGACGGTGCTCGAGACGCTGACGCCGACCGAGCGCGCCGTCTTCGTGCTGCGCGAGGTGTTCGACACCCCGTACGACGAGATCGCCGAGGCCGTCGACAAGTCGGCCGCGGCGGTGCGGCAGATCGGGCACCGGGCCCGCGAGCACGTCGCGGCCCGACGCCCGCGGATGGACGTCAGCCGCGGTGAGCAGCAGCAGGTGGTCGAACGGTTCCTGGCCGCGGTCACCAGGGGCGACCTGCAAGGCCTGATCGACGTGCTGGCACCGGACGTCGTCCTCGTGGCCGACGGTGGCGGGGTGGCGCAGGCGGTGACCGCACCGGTGGTCGGGGCCAAGAAGGTCGCCAACCTGATGCGCGCCTTCCCCAAGTTCGGGGCCGGTGCGCAGGTGCTCCCGGTGCAGCTCAACGGCGCGCTCGGGGCGCGGGTCGTGGGCGTCGCCGACGGCTTCGACACCGCCATCACGTTCGTCGTCGAGGACGGCCGGATCAGCCGGGTCTTCGCCGTCCGCAACCCCGACAAGCTGGGCCGGCTGGACGACGAGGCGGCCCTGACGCGGTAACGGCCGCTAGGCCGTCGTGAGGTCGCGAGGTCGCGCCGCACGTAGCGCAGGTGCGCCCACTCCTCGTCCAGGACGACGCGGAGGCAGTCGCCCACCGTCGGGTGCCAGCTGCCGCCCCAGGGGTCGGCCCGCGGCTCGTCGAGCACCTCGGACGTGACGGTCGCCAGGAAGTCCGCCACCAGCTGCTGCCGCTCGGCCCGCACGGCGAGCACCTCGTCGTACGACGGCGGCTCGGCCCGGAACATCGACACGTCGAAGCCCATCTCGGCGGCGCCGGTGAAGATCTGACCGATCTCGTGGAACGGCTGCTCGACGCCCAGCACGGCACCGCGCAGCCAGGCGTCGGTGGCCAGGACGAGGTGCCGCAGCGTCTGCGCCAGGGACCACTCGTCGTCGGCCCGGACGTCGACCAGCTGACGCGGCGTCCCGTCGACCGTCGTGGCCCAGGCGGCGCAGACCGCGGCCCACGCCTCGCGCAGGCCCTCCGGCGTCCGGGCCTGGCGCAGCGCCCGACCCGGCAGCTGCCGGTCGAGCTCGGCCTCGACGAGCGGCACGACGTCGACGCCGTTGACGAGGAGCGTGCTCATCCCCAGGTCGTGGCTGTCGATGTCGAGCCCGCCGACGTCGACGCTGCGCATGCGCACGCCGCTGACGTCGGAGAAGCGCAGGGTCGCGCCCTTGAAGCTGGCGCGCACGAACGTCGCGCCCTCGAACTCGTCGGTGCCGGAGTAGGTCGTCATGCCGCGATCATGGCGCGGACCGCCGACAGCCGCCGAGGAGCGGGCCGAGGGCGGGCGCGGGCCTGTCGGGGGTCCGTGGTGGGATCGGCGCATGCACCAGGTGGTCCTCGGCGCGCTGGTCCGTGACGGTCGCGTCCTGCTCGCGCACCGCCGTCCGGACAAGCACGCCTACCCCGACGTGTGGGACCTGCCGGGCGGTGTCGTCGAGCCGGGCGAGACCGAGCTCGACGCGCTGGTGCGCGAGCTGCACGAGGAGCTCGGGGTCACGGTCGACGCGTCGACCGTGAGCCACCTGTGCGCGTTCGTCGTGCAGCCGGGCGACGAGCCGGTGCGGCTGAGCGCCTGGCTCGTGCGCGACTGGCAGGGGACGCCGGCGAACGTCGCTCCCGAGGAGCACGACGACCTGCGGTGGTTCGGCCTCGACGACCTGCCGCCCCCCGTGCACGTCCCGGTGCGCACGGCCCTGCTGGCGGCCACCGGCTTCGCCCCACCGGACGACGACCGCGACGTCAGGCGTCGTCGCGGGGGATGACGACGGGCATCGCCTGGGTGTCGACGCCGAGCACCGCGGCCTCGTCCGGCTTGCTCGGCAGCACGTTGTCGACGTAGTCGTCGACCACCTCGCGCAGCGGGACGTCGCGCCCGCGCTGCTCGGCGAGGTACCACCGGTGCTCGAGCACCTCGTGGAAGACCTCGGCCGGTTCGAGCTTGGCGCGCAACGGTCTCGGCACCGCGCGCACCACCGGCTCGAAGACGTTCGACAGCCAGTCGTGGGCCACGATCTCCTCGCTGTCGCCCTGCCGGTCGGTCGCCGCCTGGTAGGAGTCGAGGTCGTTCAGCAGACGACGGGCCTGGTTCTCGCCGACGTCCAGGCCGGTCAGGCGCAGCAGCCGGCGCGAGTGGTGTCCGGCGTCCACGACCTTGGGCTGGATCTGCACGGTCGCGCCCTCGAGGTCGGTGGCGATCGACAGCTCGCCGACGTCGAAGCCGAGGTCGTTGAGCTTGCGGATGCGCGCGTCGACGCGCCAGCGCTCGCCCTGCTCGAACGACTCCGCGCCGGTGAGCTCGCCCCACAGCGACCGGTAGCGGTGGATGATCGTCTCGCTCACGTCGAGGGGGTCGGCGTCCTCCTCGAGCAGGCCGCCCGACTGCAGGTCCATCAGCTCGCCGGCGATGTTGACCCGGGCGATCTCGAGGTCGTGCTCGCGCTGGCCGTCGCTCAGCGACTGGTGCAGCTCGCCGGTCTCGGCGTCGACCAGGTAGGCGGCGAAGGCACCGGCGTCGCGGCGGAAGAGCGTGTTCGACAGCGACACGTCGCCCCAGAAGAAGCCGGTGAGGTGCAGGCGCACCAGCAGGACGGCGAGCGCGTCGACGAGCCGCCGGGCGGTGTCGGGCCGCAGCGACTGGCTGAACAGCGCGCGGTACGGCAGCGAGAACTGCAGGTGCCGCGTCACGAGCGCCGGGTCGAGCGGCGTGCCGTCGCGCGCCACCCGCCCGGTGACCACGCCCACCGGCTCGACCGACGGGACGTCGAGGCGCCGCAGCAGCCGCAGCAGCCCGTACTCGCGCCGGGCCAGGTCCTCGCGGATCTCCTTGATCGCGATGACGCGACCGGACAGCCGCGCGAACCGGACGACGTGGCGCGAGATGCCGCGGGGCAGCGCGGCGAGCGTCTCGTCCGGCCAGGTCTCGAGCGGCAGCGACCACGGCAGGTCGAGCAGCGCCGGGTCCGGTTGCGCTGCGGTGATCTGCAGCGCAACCGGACGGGCGTCGGGCAAGGCGACCTCAGTCGCCGATGCGCTCGCCGGAGGTGGCGTTGAACATGTGCACGTGGCCCTCCTTGGGCGCCAGGTACACGGTCTGGCCCTTCTCCGGCGGGGTGCGGCCGTCGACGCGCGCGATGAACGGCTTGGCCTCGGCCAGCTCGTCCCCGCCCTCGACGTGCTGCTGCGCCTCGGCCTGGCCGTAGATGTACGCGTCCGCGCCGAGCTCCTCGACGACGTCCACGGTGACGGCGAGGCCGTTGCCCTCGGTCGTCAGCGTGAGGTCCTCGGGACGCACGCCCATCGTCACCGACTTGCCGGCCGCGTCGAGGTGCTCGCGCGCCACGGGGTAGGTGCCGGAGCCGAACTTGACGCCGCCGTCGGTGACCGCGGTGTCGATGAGGTTCATCGCGGGCGAGCCGATGAAGCCGGCCACGAAGACGTTGTTCGGGTGGTCGTACATGCGGCGCGGGGTGTCGACCTGCTGCAGCAGACCGTCCTTGAGCACCGCGACGCGGTCACCCATGGTCATGGCCTCGACCTGGTCGTGGGTGACGTACACCGTCGTGATGCCGAGCCGGCGCTGCAGCGAGGCGATCTGGGTGCGGGTCTGCACGCGCAGCTTGGCGTCGAGGTTCGACAGCGGCTCGTCCATGAGGAACACCTGCGGCTGGCGCACGATCGCACGGCCCATGGCGACGCGCTGGCGCTGGCCGCCCGACAGCGCCTTCGGCTTGCGCTCGAGGTACTGCGTGAGGTCGAGGATCTTGGCTGCTTCCTCGACGCGAGAACGGATCTCGGACTTCGGCGTGCCCGCGATCTTGAGCGCGAAGCCCATGTTGTCGGCCACCGACATGTGCGGGTACAGCGCGTAGTTCTGGAACACCATCGCGATGTCGCGGTCTTTCGGCGCCTCGTGGGTGACGTCGCGCTCACCGATGAGGATGCGGCCGTCGTTGACGTCCTCGAGACCCGCGAGCATGCGCAGGGAGGTGGTCTTGCCACAGCCGGACGGCCCGACCAGGACGAGGAACTCGCCGTCCTCGATGTCGATGCTCAGCTTGTCGACCGCGGGCTTGTCGGCCCCGGGGTAGAGGCGGGTGGCCTGGTCATAGGTGACGGTAGCCATGCGTTCTCACTTCCTTCCACCGGCAGGTACGTGCCGGACGATCCGTCGTGGAGAGGTGGGCCGTGCTCTTCAGTTGTGCACGTCCGCGTACGGGTGGTGCGCGCCTCATCCTGCCCGCCCGACGACGTCCCGGCTAGTCCTTGCGGCGGAGTTTCCACGCCGGGCCGCACCGCGCCCGTATGCTCTTGCTGCAAGATCTTGCGACGACGAGGGGGAGGCGATGGCCGCGCGGCTGGCCGACATCGCGGTGCAGGCCCGCGTGAGCGAGGCGACCGTCAGCCGGGTGCTGAACGGCAAGCCCGGCGTCGCCGACTCGACCCGCCAGGCGGTGCTGACCGCCCTCGACGTCCTCGGCTACGAGCGGCCCACCCGGCTGCGCCGCAAGAGCGCGGGGCTCGTGGGGCTGATCGTGCCCGAGCTCACCAACCCCATCTTCCCGGCCTTCGCGCAGGTGATCGAGACCGCGTTGGCCCGCCACGGGTTCACGCCCGTGCTCTGCACCCAGACCCCTGGGGGCGTGCACGAGGACGACTACACGCAGATGCTCCTGGAGCGCAGCGTCAGCGGCATCATCTTCGTCAGCGGGCTGCACGCCGACTCGCTCGCCGACCACGAGCGCTACCGCCAGCTCAGCGCGCGCGGTCTGCCCATCGTGCTGGTCAACGGCTACGCGGACGACGTCGAGGCGCCCTACGTCTCGTGCGACGACATCGCGTCGAGCGAGCTGGCCGTCGCGCACCTGCTGGCGCTGGGGCACACCAGGATCGGGCTGGCCGTCGGCCCCGAGCGGTTCGTGCCCGCGATCCGTAAGATCGCCGGCTTCCGGCAGGCGATGGCGTCGGTGCGCGCCGGCGTCGACGTCGAGGACCTGATCGAGCGCTCGCTGTTCTCCGTCGAGGGCGGGCAGGCCGCGGCGCAGCGGCTGCTCGAGCGCGGCTGCACCGCCATCGTCAGCGGCTCGGACCTGATGGCGCTCGGGGCGATCCGGGCCGCCCGCGCGATGGGCCTGTCGGTGCCGGACGACGTCAGCGTGGTCGGGTACGACGACTCACCGCTCGTGGCGTTCACCGATCCGCCGCTGACCACGCTGCGGCAGTCGGTGCAGTCGATGGGCGAGGCCGCCGTCCGGGCGCTCATCGACGAGATCTCGGGGCAGCCGGCGCCGCGTGCCGAGTACGTGTTCCGGCCCGAGCTGGTCGTGCGCGGCTCGACCGGCGCGGCGCCCGCCCGCCGCTAGCGGCCGCTCCTCGACCCGCCTGCCGTCGGTACTTGTCGAGGGTTCCGTGTGCTGGTCGAGGGTTGCAGGCCACGTGAAGCAGGTCTAGCCATGCATGACGTGATCAACTGCGCAGCAGCGCGGGGAGGGTCTGCAGGAGGGTGCGGACGGCCTCGGGGTCGGGCAGGCGGTGGGCGGCGGCGGTGTCGCCGTCGCCGACCTTCACGCCGACGTCGCCGGGCTGCAGCGTCGTGAAGACCGTCTCGTCGGTGACGTCGTCGCCGACGTAGAGCACGCCGGCGCGGTCGCCGAGCGCGTCGCGCAGCCGGCCGATCGCCCGGCCCTTGCTCGTCTCGGTGACCGCGGCCTCGACGACCTCCTTGCCGCGCGTGACGTGCACGCCCTCGACCTCGGCCAGCAGGGCGAGCGCCTCGGCCGTCACCCGCGCCGACACCGCGGCCGGCAGCGACCGCGTGTGCAGGACGGCGGCGCTGGGCTTGCTCTCGACGTGCGCCCCCGGGTGCTCGGCGGCCAGCACCTCGAGGCGGGCCTGGACGTCGGCCAGCCGCTGCCGTGCGGCCTCGTCGACCGGCGTGGGGTCGGGCGCCACCTCGGCGCCGTGGCTGCCGACCAGCCGGACGTCGCCGTCCGGGGTGAGGCCGGTGAGGGCCGAGAGGTCCGCGAGCGCGCGGCCGCTGACGAGCGCCACGGTCACGGACGGCAGGGCGGCGAGCGCCTGCACGGCCTCGATCGTGCCGGGCAGGGCGCGCGCGTGACCGGGTCGCTCCACGATCGGGGCGAGCACGCCGTCGAAGTCCAGCCCGACGAGCAGCGGCCGCCCGGCCAGGCCCTGCACGGCAGCCCGCAGCCCGTCGTCCGCGGTCACGGGCGCTCGGGGGCCGTGACCAGCGCGCGGCGGAAGTCGTCGGCCCAGCGCTGCACGTCGTGCTCGCGCACGCGCTTGCGCATCGCGCGCATGCGGCGGGCCTTCTCGCGCGGGTCGGCGTCGAGCGCCTCGCGGATCACCTGCTTCAGGCCCGAGATGTCGTGGGGGTTGCAGATGTAGGCGCGGTCGAGCTCGCCGTACGCGCCGGTGAACTCCGAGAGCACCAGGGCGCCGCCGTCGTCGTGCCGGCATGTGACGTACTCCTTGGCCACGAGGTTCATGCCGTCGCGCAGCGGCGTCACGAGCATGACGTCGGCGGCCAGGAACAGCGCCGCCATCTCGTCGCGGCCGTACGACTGGTGCAGGTAGTGGATGGCGGGTTGGCCCAGCTGCCCGTAGTCGCCGTTGGCGCGGCCGACCGTCACCTCGACCTGCTCGCGCAGCCGGATGTACGCCGACACCCGCTCGCGGCTGGGCGTCGCGACCTGCACCAGCACGGTGCCGGGCGGCGCGAGCACGCCGTCGTGCAGCAGCTCCTCGTAGGCCTTGAGGCGGTGGCGGATGCCCTTGGTGTAGTCGAGGCGGTCGACGCCGAGCAGCACGTGCTCGGGGTCGCCGAGGTCCTTGCGGATCTGCCGCGCGCGCTCGGCCACCTCGGGACGGCGGGCGAGCTCCTCGAGCGAGGCCGCGTCGATCGAGATGGGGAACGCGGTGGCCCGCACCGTGCGCTCGGCGCCCTCGGCGTCCTTGACCGTGACGGTGTCGCCGCGGGTCGGCAGCGCGAGCAGCCGGCGGCAGACGCGGACGAAGTTCTCGGCGTCCGCCTTGCGCTGGAAGCCCAGCAGGTCGGCACCGAGCAGGCCCTCGACGACGGCTCGCCGCCACGGCAGCTGGGCGAACAGCTCGACCGGCGGGAACGGGATGTGGTCGAACCAGCCGATCCGGACGTCGGGCCGCAGCTCGCGCAGCATGGCCGGCACCAGCTGCAGCTGGTAGTCGTGCACCCACACCGTCGCGCCGGGTGCGGCCAGCGCGGCGGCCGTCTCGGCGAAGCGCCGGTTGACCGTGCGGTAGCCCTCGAACCAGCGGCGGCGGTAGCGCGGCGGCACGATGACGTCGTGGTAGAGCGGCCACAGCGTCTCGTTGCTGAAGCCCTCGTAGTGGTCCTCGACCTCCTGCGCCGACAGCCCGACGGCGTGCAGGTGCATGCCGCCCTCGTCGAACGGCTCGGGCGCGTCTCCGGGGTCGCCGCTCCAGCCGACCCACGCGCCGTCCTCGCCGGCCATGACGGACTGCATGGCGGTGACCAGGCCGCCCGGGCTCTGCTTCCACGTGACGGTGCCGTCGTCGTCCGTCACGCGGTCGACGGGCAGCCGGTTGGCGACCACGACGAGCTCGTACGTGCCCTGCTCGGCGCCGGAGACCTGCAGGTCGCCCGCCCCGTGCGTCGTCGAGGTGGACGGCGTGGACGGCGCGGCCGTGGGGGTCACGAGTGGTCGGCTCCTCGGGTCTGGCGGGTTCGCGTTCCACCCTACGGGGGGTTGGCGAACCTGTCGCCGCGAGTCCGGACGCACTACGGTGAGACGACGGTCTGTCCCCCGGAGCAGGAGGCGAACGTCATGCGGATCTCGGACGTCATCAGGCGCAAGGGCGGCGAGGTCGTCACGGTCAAGCCGGACGACACGGTGCGCTCGCTGATCGCCCAGCTGGCCGAGCACGGCATCGGCGCCCTCGTGGTCTCCGTCGACGGCACGTCCGTCGACGGCATCGTCAGCGAGCGCGACGTCGTCCGTCGGCTGCACACCGCGGGCGCCGACGTCCTCGACCTGCCCGTCTCCGACGTGATGACCGCCGAGGTCACGACCTGCGGCCCGGACGACGGCGTCGAGCACCTCATGCGGCTGATGACCGACATGCGGGTGCGCCACATCCCGGTCGTCGTCGACGGCGGGCTGCACGGGATCGTGAGCATCGGGGACGTCGTCAAGCACCGGATCGACGAGCTCCAGGTCGAGCGCGACCAGCTCGTCGGATACATCAACCAGTAGGCCCGCTCGCGTACCGTGGTGCGCATGGCCATGGGGGAGCGCACGGCTGACGACGTGACCCAGCTGGGTCCGTACCGCCTGCGCGGGCGGCTCGGCGAGGGCGGCATGGGCGTCGTCCACCTGGGGCTCGACCCGGCCGGCCGCGCGGTCGCCGTCAAGGTGCTGCGCGCGCACGTCGCGCACGACCCCGAGGCGCGCGCCCGCCTGGCCCGCGAGGTCTCGACCCTGCGCCGCGTGCGCCACCCGCTGGTGGCCGAGGTGCTCGACGCGGACGTCGACGGCGCCCAGCCGTACGTCGTTACGCGGTTCGTCCCCGGCTCGGGGCTCGACGCCGTGGTGCGCGAGGGCGGGCCGCTCGCCCCGGCGCAGCTGCTGCGGCTCGGGCGCGGGCTGTCGAGCGCGCTGCGGGCGATCCACCAGGTGTCGGTCGTGCACCGCGACCTCAAGCCCGCCAACGTCCTGGTGCTGGACGGCGACCCCGTCGTCATCGACTTCGGCATCGCGCACGTCGCGGACGACGTCCGGCTCACCTCGACCGGGCTGGTCATGGGCACGCCCGGGTACCTGTCGCCCGAGGTCATCGACGGCGGGCGGGTCACCGAGGCCACCGACTGGTGGGGCTGGGCCGCCACCTTGTCGTTCGCGGCGAGCGGTCGCCCGCCCTTCGGCCGCGGTCCGATGGACGTCGTCATCGACCGGGTGCGGCGCGGGCAGGCCGACCTCGAGGGCGTCGACGCGCGCCTGCAGCCCCTGCTGTCGGCGGCGCTCGCGGTCGACCCGCGGCACCGGCCCGGCGAGGGCGACGTGCTCGACGCGCTCGACCGGTACGCGCGCGGCGAGCACGTCACCGTCACCGTGCCGGTGGGCACGCCCCGCACCACGGCGCTGCCCCCGCCCGGGGAGCCCTACTCGCCGTACTCCCCGTCGACCGCGTACGCGCCGCCACCGGCCCGGCCGCAGCCGCCGGCGCCCGTCCCGGCCCCGGTGGTGGGCTCGGTCGTCGGCTCGCCGTACGTGCCGATGGACGAGCTGCTGCCGATGCCGGCGTCGGCGGTGAACCCGCAGGTCGCGCAGGCCGCGGCCGAGGCGGCGGCGCCCGGGCGGCGCTCGGGCGTCGTGGCCGCGCTGCTCGTCGCGCTGGTGTGCGGCGCGCTCGCCTACCCCGTCGTGACGGCGGTGGTCTTCGTCGTGCTGTGCGTGCTGGCGCGCACCGTCGAGCGCAACCGGCTCTCGCTGGCCCGGCGGCGCTACGAGCGCGGCCCGCGGCGCAGCGACGCGTTCGTGGCGACCCTCAGCTCGCCCTGGCACCTGGTGCGCTCGGTGCTGGTCACGGTGCTCGCGTGCGTGCTGCCGCTGCTGCTCGGCGTGGCGACGGCCTTCTCGACCGGCCTGGCGCTGCCGGCCTCGGACGGCTCGGCCGACCCGGGGTCGCTGCCGGCCATCGGGGCGGGCGCGACCATCGCGCTGCTCGCCGCGTGGTGGGGACCGGCCGGTGGCTCCCTGCGCCGCGGGGCGCGCACGACGCTGCGGGTGGTCGTGCCGTCGTCCCAGCAGGTCGGGTGGGCGCTCGGGATCATGCTGGTGGCGGGTGCGCTCGCGGTGTGGGCCGTGCAGCACGGCGGGTCCGACCCCTGGCCCGCCGTCCAGCTCCCCTTCGGCCTCTGACCTTTCCGCCACTCGGGCTGCTTTGCGCCGCCGGGTGGCGGCCCTGGCGGCGGAAACCGGCCTGGGTGGCGGAAAGGTCAGGGGAGGGTGAGGTCGGTGGGGGGCAGCCCGAGGTAGGCCAGGACGGCGCGGGCGTCGCGCCGCAGGGCGGTCAGCGTCGCGTCGTCGAGCGGCTCCAGCGGCTTCAGCGCCACCACACCGCCGGACAGGCCCCACGTCGCGACCACCCGGCCGTCGACCAGCGCGCTCGGCCGGAACACCCCGTTGCTCGTCACGACGCCCTGGTGCGCGCCCACCACCGGCTCGCGCGACGGCCAGCCGTGCAGCAGGGGGTCGAACGGCCCGAGCAGCCGCGGACCGGGCACCGCCGGCACCCGTCTGGACGACGACGCCAGCCGCCGCAGCCCGCCCGCCTCGCGCGAGGGCCCGTCGACCGCAGCCGTCTCGTCCTCGACCGCCGCGAACCCGCGCCGGGCGTCGCCCAGCGTCAGCCCGGCCCAGTACGCCAGGTCGCGCGCGTCGGCCGGCGCGTGCCCGGCCAGGTAGCGCCGGGCCAGCCGGGCCAGCTCCTCGTCGCGGTCCAGCGGTCGCGGCGCCGGGCCGAGCCACTGCCCGGCCCGCACGAAGGCCTGCTCGCCCGCGACCACCGGGCCGCGCACGACGTCGTCCGCGAGCGAGGCCGCCATCAGCACGTGCACGAACGCCTGCCCGGCCGTCGGCACGCCCGCGTCGTCCAGCCGGGCGCGCAGCGCGTCGCGGGTCTGCGGCCCCTCGCCCACGGCGTCGACCACCACCTGGACGCCGGTCTCGGCCTGCCGCTCGTCCACGCCGGTCTGCCGCAGCCGGGTGCGGTTGGTGGTGGCGAGCTGCGGCGTGGTCAGCGGGTGCAGCCACCAGTAGTCCGCCGCCGCCACCAGGTGCAGCGTGCCGCGGTGCAGCCAGGTGACGAGCAGGCTGCGCTCGTCGGTCAGCTCGGTGTCGACGTCCGCCGCGGTCAGCCCGGTCGAGCGGCTGCGGACGGCGAGCCGGAGCCCGCGCGGGTCCTGGGCCTGCACCGCGAGCAGCCGATCGACCACCGCCGTCGCGGACGTCGAGCGGCGGCCGGCCAGGCCCTGGGACGCCAGCCGCTCGGCGACCAGGGTGGTGGTCGCCGAGCGGCGGGTCATGCGGTGGTCCCTCGGGCGGGAGCGGTCAGCGGCGCTGCTGGGCCGCGACCTCGTCGTCCTCGGTGACGTCGATCTCGTCGTCCTGGTCGGTGACCTCGGCGTCGTCGCCCTCGGTCTCCCCGGTCTCCTCGGACTCCTGCGCCTCGACGTCCTCGACGTCGGCGGCCTCGCCCTCGACCGCCTCGACCTCGGCCGCCTCGTCCACGTCGGCCGCCTCGTCGTGCTCGCCGACGACGGCGCTGCCCTCGTCGACGGCGGTCTCGGCGCCGCCCTCGGCAGCAGCGGGGGCCTCGGCCTCGGCGCCGAGCTGGGCGAACGCGGCGGGCGAGGTGCCCGACAGCGTGGCCAGCATCTGGCGGACGTTGGTGAGCTGGGCGTTGATGCTGTCGCGGCGCTGGGTGGCGGCGGTCAGCTCGCGCTCGGACTCGGCCCGGATGCGGGCGGCGCGGGCCTCGGCCTGGGACACGATCTCGGCGGCCTGGCGACGGGCGGCCTCGACGTCGGTGCGGGACTGCTCGGCGGCCTCGGCCTGGTTCCGCTCGGACTCCTGGCGGATGCCCTCGGTGCGCTCCTGCAGCGCCTCGAGCTCCTGCTCGGCCAGGGCGCTGCGCTCCATGAACTCCTTCTCGGAGCGCTGACGGCGCTGGGCCAGGGTGGTCTCGAAGTCGGCGGCGGCCTTGGCGGCGTTCGCGCGCTGGTTCTCGTAGACCGCCTCGGCCTCCTCGCGGCGGGCCGTGGCCTCGCGGTCGGCGTCGTCGAGCATCTCGTCGGCCTTGCGCTTGGCGTCCTCCAGGATGCGCTGCGCCTCGGCGTCCGCGGCCCCCCGCCGCTCCTCCGCGTAGCGGTCGGCCTCCTGGCGCTGCGCCTCGGTGGAGGCGTGCACGGCCTTCTTGTGCTCCTCGGCGTCGGCGTGCGCCTTGTCGCGCAACTCGGCGGCCTCGTCGCCGGCCAGGCCCAGGATCTGGCTGATCCGCGCGCCGAGCCGCTCGAACGTCGGCTCGGTCTCGGCCGGCGGCTCGGCGGCCCGCGCCGCCGCCTCGGCCTCGAGCTCGGCGATGCGCGCCTGGTGCTGCGCCACCTGCTGGTGGGCGTCGCCGGACTGCTGCGCCTGCTCGCGGGCACGGGCCAGCTGCTCGCGCAGGTCGCGGAAGGTGGCGTCGACCTCGGCGGGCTCGTAGCCGCGCAGGACGGTGCGGAACTGGGGGGTGTCGCTCATGTCCGTCTCATTACCTTGGGGTTGGAGGGAAGTGGCCGGTCAGGGGTCTGGGTGGGTGTCGCCGGGCTCAGCCGGCGTCGCCGTCGGGTGGTCGGCTCGGGCCGGCGGCCTGCTGCGAGAGCTGCTCGACCGACTCCGGGACGGCGAGCGCCTCGATCACGCCGGAGAGGTTGCCGAGCTCTTTCTCGATCGCCGAGCGCCGCTCGGCCAGGGCGCCGACCTCGGCGCGGGCGTCGGCCAGCAGCTGGCGCGCCTCGGCCCGCAGCTGGTCGGCCTCGGCGCGGGCGCTCGAGACGAGCTGGCTGGCCTCGGCGCGGGCGTCGCGGCGCAGCGTGTGGGCCTCGACCTGGGCGGTCGAGAGGTTGTCGGCGGCGCGCTCGCGCAAGGCCTTGGCGCCGAACTCGGCCTCGTCGAGCCGGCGCAGGGCCCGCTCGGCGGCGCGCGGCTCGTCGTCCGCGGCCAGCGCCGCCAGCCGCTCGGCCTCGCCGGCGACGGTGGCGCGGTGCTCCTCGGCGTCGCGGTGCGCCTGCTCGAGCGTCGACTGCGCCTCGGCGGCGAGCCGGGCCATCTCGGACTCGTGCTCGGCCTGCGCGGCCTCGCGCTGGGCGTGCGCGTCCTCGAGCAGCTTGGTGGCGCGGGCGCGAGTGGCCTCCAGGTGCTGGGCCGCGGCGTGCTCGCCCTGGTCGCGCGAGCGCTGGGCCTCCTGCTCGGCGGTGGCCAGCAGCTCGTCGACGGTGCTGCGGGCCCAGGCGATCTGCTCGTCGGCCTCGGCCATCACGGCGTCGTGCCGGCTCTGCGCCTCGGCCCGGCGCTGCTCGAGCTCGTCGACCAGCGCCTCGCGCTCGGCCGCGATCTCGGAGCGCACCTGCTCGGCCTCCTGCTGGGCCTTGGTGCGGTGCGCGTCGGCGTCCGCCTCGGCCTGGGCCAGGGTGCGCTCGACCTCGTCGCCCAGCGCCAGCTGGCGGGTGCGCACCTCGTGCTCGTGGGCGAGCATCCGGTCGCGCAGCCGCTCCTGCTGCTCGAAGGCGCGCTGGGCCGACGCGGTGCGGGTCATGACGAGGACGTCGCGCGCGACCGCCACGGTGCGGGCGTGCTCGGCGTGGGCGCTGCTCAGCCGCTGGTCGGCCTCGCGCCGGCTGTCGGTGCGCAGCCGCACCGCCTCGTCGCGGGCCTCGCTGACGAGCTGCTCGCTGGTGCGGTCGGCGGAGGCGAGGGCCATGGAGGCCTGGTCGCTCGCGTCGGCCACCAGGTGGTGGGCCTCCTCGCGGGCCGAGGTCAGCACGCGCTCGGCCTCGGCCAGCTTGTGCTCGGCGTCGCGGGCGGCCGCGACGGCCGTGGCGTGGGCCTGCTCGATCTCGGCGCGCTTGGTGGCGGTCTCGCGGGTCAGCTGCTCGGCGTCCGCCCGGGCGCCGCCGACCAGCCGGCGCACCTCGGAGTCGGCCTCGACGCGCACCCGGTTGGCGTGCTCCTCGGCGCCCGCGGTGAGGCGGTCGGCGTGCTGCTGGGCGCGGGCGAGGATCTCGACGGCCTGCTCGGCGACCTGGGGGCGCGTATCGGACGAACCGGCCGACGGGACGGGCTCAGGCGCGCCGGGTCCGAAGGCGGGGGCGGCGGGCGCAGGGGACGGCGCGCCGGGCGCCGGCTCGGTGCTCGGCGGGGCCGCGAGGTCCTCCCTCTCGCTGTCACCGCTCATGGACGCATCGTGTCAGATGCCACCCGGTCAGCGGCACCCCCGGTCGGGCGAACCCTGTGACCGGGGTCACGTCCGGAGGGGCTCAAGTCGGGCGCGGCTGCTGCCGAGACACCCCGGGTGACTGCTCTGCCTCGCCGCCGCCTCGCCCCGACGTCCGTGCTCGCCCTGCTCGTGCTGGGGCTGCTCGCCGGCCTGGTGACGGGTGCGGCCCCCGCATCCGCCGCCTCCTACACCGGCAGCACGTCGGTCTGGCTGTACCCGGGCTCGGTGGTCAACGCCACCGGCACGCGGGTCAGCCTGGGCTCGGTCAAGGTGCCCTCGCCCGGCACCTACCACGCCGACCTGTCGTCGCGGATCACCGACGGCAGCGCCGACTCGGTGCAGTACGTCGCCGTGTCCCTCATCTGCAAGGAGGAGACGAGCATCGAGGACCAGGTGGGCGCGGCCACCAACATCGTGCGCGGCGAGACCCGCACCCTCAACGCGCGCGTGTACTTCTCGGTGAAGAAGCGCGCGGTCTGCTTCGCCTACGGCGCGACGACGCGGCTCAAGGGCAGCTCGGCCTCGCCGTCGACGCGACGCCTGTCGGCCCGCTCGACCATCACGGTCACGGGCCCGGTCGCCTCGGCCACCCGCGAGACCAAGCGGTTCGTGTACGACGACGCCAACCGCGGCTACTCCGGCCGCTCGTTCCTCGCCAAGCCCGGCGCGTACACGCACACCGGCGAGTTCGCGACGACCGACACCCCCGGTTCGCAGGCCGTCGTCACCGGCAACGTCTACCTGACCACCTGCTCCTTCCAGGGCGGCTCGCGCGACCAGACCACCAACGGCAAGGACCTGTGCACCGCCGCCGTGACCCGGCACGTGTCGACCGGCTCGCTGGTGCAGGTGCGGCTCGTCGTCCGCCAGTACTCGGCCGGCGGCACGCGCGTCTGCGGCACCACGGTCGTGCCCGGCTCGACCACCCAGGTGCGCATCACCGCCACCCGCCACCACCTGCCGGTCGCCGTCCAGGGCACCGCCACCCTGCTGGGCGCCGACAAGGGCTGCGGCGGTCCGCTGCACGCCTGGACCGAGGTGCGGGTCATCAGCGGCCCGAGCACGGTCGTGCACTTCCCGAGCACGGTGACGGCGTACCGCCCGATCTGATCCGCGCGAGTTCTCGCGATCGGGGAACAGATCCCGCGCCCGCGGTGCTGCACCGAGGGCACGGGACGCAGCCGCGGCCGAAGGCCCGCTGAGCGCGACTGTGCGACCCCTCGCCGGTCCGCCGGCTCGGCTCGACGGAAGGTCACGCCCATGTCGCCTCGCACCAGCCCCTCCTGCTCCTCGCCCGCCGCGGCGCCGACGTCCGGCGTCCCGCGCCAGCGGGCCGTGCGCGCCCGGCGCGGCAACGTGGTCGCCCTGAGCGACCTGCCGCGCGTCACCCAGGGCAAGCTCGCCCAGCGGCTCGTGCGCGTCGACCACCCGGGACGGGTTCAGAGCACGCGGTAGGCGAGCAGCACGCTGCCGCTCGGGCTGCTGCGGCACTCGAGCAGCTCGAGCCGGCGGACCTGCTCGGCGTCGTCCGGGAACAGCCGTCGTCCGGTGAAGCCGGTCGCGGGGGCCACCACGAGCCGCAGCTCGTCGACGAGCCCTGCCGCCAGCAGCGACTGCGCGAGCTCGATGCTGCCGTGCACGCCGACGTCGCCGCCGTCCTGCGCCATCAGGTCGCGGACGACCTCCTCGACCGGGCCGGAGACCGCCTGCGCCCCGGCCCATCCCGAGGTCAGCGGCGTCGAGGTGACGACCAGCTTGGGCACGCGGTTGATGAACGACGCGAACGGCTCGATGTCGGACGTCGGCCAGAACTGCGACCACTCGTCGTACATCCGGCGGCCGAGCAGCACGACGTCCTGCCGCTCGATCACGGCGCGCTCGTTCTCGTCCATCACCGCGTCGAAGACGGGGGCCCGGCCCGGCTCGGGTGCGAAGTACTGCTCGGGGTGGTCGACGGCGCCGTCCAGCGTCATCAGCGTGTAGAGCACGACCTTGCGCACGGGTCCCCCTGGGTAGGTGTCGGTGCAGATCAGACCGCACGCAGCCCGCGAAGTCATCGCCGGGCGTGTCCTAGGGTCGCCGCATGAAGGTCGTGGTGGCGGGGGGCACCGGCGCGCTCGGACGACGGCTGTGCCACGACCTCGCCGCGCGCGGGGACGACGTCGTGGTGCTGACCCGCTCGCCGCGGCCCGGGGCGGAGCACCGTCAGGTCGCGTGGGACGGCCGCACGGCAGGCGCGTGGGCGGCCGAGCTCGAGGGGGCGGCGGTCGTGAACCTGGCCGGCGAGATCGTCGACCGGCGTCCGTCGGCCGAGGGCCTCGCCCTGCTGACGTCGTCGCGGGTCGAGCCCACCCGGGCGCTCGCCGGTGCTGCTGCCGGGCTGGGCGAGCCGGTGCCGGTCTGGGTGCAGGCGTCCACGCTGGCGATCCACGGCGACGCCGGGGAGGTCGTGCTCGACGAGTCGTCACCGCCGGGCGACGGTCCGCCGCAGATGGTCGACGTCGCGCGCGCCTGGGAGGCCGCGGTGCAGGGCGTGGCGGCGCGGCGGACGGTCGTGCTGCGCACCGGTGTCGTGCTCGACCGCGACACCCCGGCGCTGGACCGGCTCGCCGGCCTCGCGCGCTGGGGGCTCGGCGGCCGGGTCGGCTCCGGCCGGCAGTGGGTGAGCTGGATGCACGTCGACGACTGGCTCGCGGTGGTGCGCGACGTCCTGGACGGCGACCGCGACGGCGTGCTGGTCGCGACCTCGCCGTTCCCGGTGCGCAACGCCGAGCTCATGGCGTCGCTGCGGCGCGTGCTGCACCGGCCGCCCGCGCCGCCGACGCCGGCTCTCGCCGTCCGGCTCGGTGCGGTGCTGCTGCGCACCGACCCGGCGCTGGCGCTGACCGGACGACGGGCGGTGCCGAAGGCGTTGCAGGACAGCGGTTTCACGTTCCGCTTCCCGCGCCTGGACGACGCGCTCGACGACCTGCTCGGCCGCCCTCGCTGACGCTCTTGACCTCGGGGGCGGCGCCGGAGCGACAATCTCCTGTGGTCGCTCGCTGGCCCGCCCGCGCGGGTCGTGCGTCAGCGGCAGCGCTCGTCGCCGTGACGGTCGCCGCCTCGTGCTCGTCCGCACCCTCGACCCGGGACGCGGCCAGCACGGCATCCGCGTCGCCCTCCCCGTCTGCGCTGCGGTCGTCGGCGACGAGCGCGCCGGCCTCGCCGTACCCGTCGTCCATCGTGGTGCTGGGGCACTCCGGGACGACGGGGTACGACTCCGACCCGGACGCCCCTGGCACCGACGTGCTGGCGAACTCGTGGGCGGTCGGTACCAACCCGGCCGTCCAGAGCCTGTACCTGCGCGTCCTCGCGCTGAACCCGGCGGTGGAGGGGCACGCCGTCGGGTTCGGGATCGACGGATCGGACGTCGACAGCCTGATCGACCAAGAGCTGCAGGCTGCGGCGGTGCGACCGCGGCCGGACCTGGTGCTGATCCAGTCGATCGACAACGACATCAAGTGCGACGGCACCGACGACCAGAACTACGAGCGCTTCCGGCAGCAGCTGACCACCGTCATGGACGCCCTCGCCCGCGACCTCCCGGACGCCCGCGTCTTCTTCGTCGACCAGTGGTCGTCGGTGAAGACCTACGACCGCGTCGCTCTGCAGGTCAACCCCGACAAGCTGAAGGGATCGGGCCCGTGCGACGTGGCGGACACGCGCACCGGCAAGGTCCTGCCGGCCAAGGAGGCCTACCTGCAGGGTCTGGTCGACCGGTACTTCGCGATCATCGGCGACGTCTGCGGGCTCTACCCGAGGTGTCGCACCGACGGCGGCGCGCTGCAGGGGCTGCGGCTGACGCCGCCAGACCTGTCGCCCGACATGAACCACCTGTCGGTGAGCGGGCACCGCAAGATGGCCGCCCTGGTGTTCGAGGTCCTCTACGGCAAGAGGGCCGGCCGCTGACGCCCGACGCGGCTCAGCGCTCGAGGCCGGCCTCGCGGGCGCGCACGATGGCCTGCGCCCGGTCCGCGACCTGGAGCTTGCGGAAGATGCTGGACACGTAGTTCCGCACCGTCTTCGGGCTGAGGTGCAGCTCTTTGGCGATGGCGGCGTTGTTGACGCCGTTCGCCATGAGCCGCAGCACGTTGCGCTCGCTCTCGGTCAGCTCGGGGAAGGCGTCGCCGGCGACCGGCGCCGACGGCGGGTGCGCGAAGAACGACATCATCCGGCTCGCGATGCCGCGGGAGAACAGCGCCTCGCCCCGCCCGACGGCCAGGATCGCGCGGGCGAAGTCGTCGGCGTCCATGTCCTTGAGCACGTAACCGCGGGCCCCGGCGCGCATGGCCTCGAAGACCGAGTCGTCGTCCTCGAACATCGTCACGACCAGCACGTTCGTCGCCGGCTGCGCCGCGGTGATGGCGCGGATCGCCGGCAGGCCGCCGGCACCCGGCATGCCGAGATCCATCAGCACGAGGTCGGGCGCGGTGCTCGCCGCGGCCGCCACCGCCTCCTCGCCGGTCGCCGCCTCGCCGACCACCTCGACGTCCGGCAGCGTCGACAGCAGCGCGCGCACACCCTTGCGGAACAGGGTGTGGTCGTCGGCCACCAGCACGCGCAACGGCTGGGCGACAACGGATTCGTCGCTCATCGCACGCCTCCCCTGCGGGGTACGGCGGCGGTCACCACGGTGCCGCCGCCCGGCCCCGGCTCGACCGCGGCGCGTCCACCGAGCTCCTCGACCCGCTCGGCGATCGCCTGCAGCCCCACGCCGTGCAGCAACGGCTGGGGGAGCCCGCGACCGTCGTCCGTGACCGTCAGCACCACGTCGTCCCCGGCGATCTCGAGCCGCACCGTCGCGGTGCTGGCCGCCGCGTGCCGGCTGACGTTGTGCAGGGCCTCGGTCGCCACGCGGAACAGCGCGACCTCCACGGCCGCGGGCAGGTCGGGCAGGTCGTCCGGCGCCTGCATGTCGACGCGCAGCCCGTCCTGGGCGACCGCCCGCGTGCGCAGCGCGCCCACCAGTCCGAACTCGTCGAGCAGCGGCGGCCGCAGGTCGTAGACGAGCCGCCGCACCTCGGCCGTCGTCGAGCGCACCTCGTCCTGCAGCTCGTCGACCATCGAGGCCGCGGCAGTGGGGTCCCCGGGCAGCAGTCGTCGCGCGGCCGCCAGCTGCAGCCGCAGGGAGGCGAGCGTCGGGCCGAGCCCGTCGTGCAGGTCGCGCCGGATGCGCCGCCGCTCCTCCTCGCGCGCCGCCACCAGCTCGGCCCGCGACTCCTGCAGCGCGCGCGTCGTCCGTGCCGCGTGCAGGGCGATGCCCACCTGCTGGGCCAGGTCGCGCAGCAGGCGCTGGTCCGTGGCGGTCAGCTCGGACCGTCGTCCGGGCGTCACGACCAGCCGCCCCACCACCTCGCCGTGGTACGCAAGCGGCAGCTCCACGGGCTCGACGCCGGGCGGCGGGGCGCCGTAGCGCGCGCCGGCGTCCGGCTCGCCCTCCGCGCTGATCTCGACGTGGGGGAGCCCGAGGGTGTGGGCGATGCTGGCCGCGATGGTCGGGACGACGTCGCGCGGGTCTCCCGCACCGAGCTGGGTCTGCACCGTCGACATGACGTCGTACGGCGAGCTCTCGGGCAGCAGCAGCACGTCCTCGACGTGCTGTCGCAGCCAGCGGCGCACCGGTTCGAGCGTCGCCGCGACGAGCGCGACCGCCGCGACGTTCGCCCACCACGGAGGCGTGCTCGTGCCGCGCCACCCGCTGACGTACAGCACCATGACGTAGCCGCTGACCACGTAGGCCACGAGCAGTCCCGCCGTGAGCGCGCCGGCCGCTCGGCCGGCGCGCCCCGGGGTGTCGCTCGTGGTCAGGGGGCCACCGCCGCGCGGCGCTCGGAGCGACGGAGCAGCAGGACGACGACCGCCACGTTCACCGCGAGCCCCACGACGGAGCTGATCTGGGTGAAGCGGTCCGGGCCGAAGACGATGCCCGGGGCGCCGGTGATGATCTGCAGGGCCTGGACGACGAGCGTGAGCACCACGCCCCAGCGCTCCTTGCGCCACAGGCCGTAGCTCGACATCAGGCCGACGACGCCGAGCACCAGGCCGATGACGATGACGGGGTAGGGCACGGCCTGGTCGCCCTGGTCGGACCCCTTGGGCAGGAAGACGAGTGCGAAGGCGATGCTCGCGACGGCGACGAGCACGTTGAGCCAGATGGCGGCCAGCAGGGCGCGGCTGCGGTGCATGGCGATCTCCTCGGTGCGGAGCCAGGCGGTTCCCGGCGACGACCTCGAGCCTGCGCGGCACGAGGTCCCCGCGTCACCGGACCACGGTCCCACCGGTGTCCCACGCCTGTCCCGAGGTTGACGACGTGGCGTCACAGCCCGCGGGCCCAGGTGCGGGCGCGTGGCGACGCCGACACCTTCCGAAAGGCCGACGTGCCCACCCTTGGCGTCTCTTCGCAGCCGTCATCGCAGCCGGGACGTCGTGATCGCAGCACTCTCCCTGCGATGACCGCTGCGATGACGGCGATGCTGGGGTCGAGCGGTCAGGGTGGCCCCTCGCCGCGGGCCTTCTCCTGGGCCACGACCGCCGCCAGATCGGCCAGGCGGTGCCGCTGCTGCAGCGGACGCCGCATGCGCGCGTTGCCGTCGAGCCGTTCGGCGTTGCGGTCGAGGTAGGCCCAGTACCCCGCGGTGAAGGGGCAGGCGTTCTCGCCGACCCGCACGGTGGGCGAGTAGCGGCAACCGCTGCAGTAGTCCGACATCCGGTTGATGTAGGCGCCGCCCGAGACGTACGGCTTGGTCGCCATCGCCCCGCCGTCCGCGTGCTGGCTCATGCCCACGACGTTGGCCGGCATCACCCAGTCGTACCCGTCGACGAACCGGGTCTGGAACCACGTCGTCAGCTCGTCGGGGTCGTAGCCGCGCTGCGCGGCCCAGCCGCCGAGCACCATGAGCCGCGGGATGTGGTGCACCCAGCCGCGCTCGCGCACGCCCTGCAGGACGTCGGAGAGGCAGGCCGCGTCGACGCTGCCGGCGTCGAGCTCGTCGAACCACGTCGGGAGAGGCTCGCGCGCAGCCATGGCGCTGCGCGAGCGGTACGTCGGGCCGAAGTGCCAGTAGAGGTGCCAGACGTACTCGCGCCAGCCGACGACCTGGCGCACGAACCCCTCGACGGCGGCGAGCGGCGCCGTGCCCTCCGCGTGCGCCTGCACCGCACGCGACGCCACCTCGAGAGGGTCGAGCAGGCCGAGGTTCAACGGCACCGACAGCAGGCTGTGCGCCATCGCCCAGTCTCCGCGCAGCATCGCGTCCTCGTAGCGCCCGAAGGTCGGCAGCCGCTCGGTCACGAAGCGGTCGAGCGCGGCGAGGGCCTCGCGACGCGTGACGGCGAAGGCCCGAGGCCCGTCGTCGCCGACCGTCTCGAGCTCGCCGTCGCGGGTCCAGCGGTCGAGGTCCTCGCGCACCTGGGCGTCGACGTCGTCCTCGCGGGGACGGTACGGCGGGGGGACGTCGAGCTGCACGGCCCCCTTCGGCGGCGGCTCGCGGTTCTCGTCGTCGAACGACCACCGGCCGCCCGTCGGCGAGCCGTCGGGCTCGAGCAGCAAACCCAGCCGGTCGCGCTGGAACCGGTAGAAGTCCTCCATGCGCAGACGCCGGCGATCACCCGCCCAGGCCGCAAAGTCGTTGCGCGACAACGTGAATCCGGGCGTGGGGTCGACGTCCTCGACGACGCCGGCCTCCCGCATCCGACCCACCAACGACTCCGCGGCGCGTGACGTCGGCTCGCAGACGCGCACGGGCTCACCGAGCTCGCGCAGCGCATCGGCGTACGTGGCGGTCTGCAGCAGCACCGCAGAGTCGCCGAGCTCGGCGGCGCGGTGCCGCAGCGCCGACAGCACGAGGTGCAGCTTCTGCCGGTGGTAGCGCCGACGGCGCAGGGCGTGCGTCGACTCGACGAGCAGCACGCCCGAGCGCCCGACGTCGAAGTGCGGGCCCAGCTGGTCGGCGAACAGCCATCGCCGCGTCATCGGCGCTCCTGGTGGTGGGGGAGGTCCAGTCTTCGAGGCCACCCGCGATCGAGCAACGCGGACCGGCCAACCGCGCCACGCGCGCCACGTGCGCCGCGGAACAACGGACCGCGACGCGACCTTGACCCTCGTGCCGGAGCACCTGCGACGTCGAGGAGCGAGCATGAGGATCGGGATCCTGGGGAGCGGCAACATCGGGTCGGCCCTGGGTCGGTCATGGGCGCGGGCTGGTCACGAGGTGCTGTTCGCCTCGCGCCACCCCGACCGCCTGGCGGAGCTCGCTGCGAGAGCCGGCTCGACCGCCCGGGTCGGCACCCTCGACGAGGCGCTCGCCTTCGGCGACGTGCTGCTCGACGCGCTGCCGTTCGCGGCCAGCCTGCAGCTCCCGCCGGCGGCTGTGGCGGGCAAGCTGGTGGTGAGCGCCTCCAACTACTACCCCCAGCGGGACGGCGACCTCGACCTGCAGGGCGCCAGCCAGACCGAGGCGGTGGCCGCGGCGCTGCCGGGTGCCGTCGTGGTCAAGGCCTTCAACGCCATGTACGCGGCCCAGATGGAGCTGCGCGCCGACGGCCGGGAGGTCGACCCGCTGACCATCTTCGTCGCCGGGGACGACCCGGTGGCCAAGGGCGCCGCCGCCGACCTGGTGCGAGCCGCCGCGTTCGAGCCGCTCGACGTCGGCCCGCTCGCTACGGGTCGGCTGTTCCAGACCGACGGCCCGCTCTACGGCGCGATGCTCGCGCCGGCCGAGGCGGCGGACGCGGTCGAGGCCGCTCGCGGCTGACGTCCTCGCCGTGCGCGTCCGCCGACGCCGTGCGACGGTCGCAGGACGGACCAGGTCGAGCAGGCGAGGAGTGGTGACGTGCGGGCACTGACGTGGCAGGGCAAGAGGGACGTGCAGGTCGTGGACGTGCCGGACCCCCGGGTCGAGCAGCCGACGGACGCCGTCGTCCGGGTGACGTCGACGGCGATCTGCGGGAGCGACCTGCACCTGTACGAGGTGCTCGGGCCGTTCCTCGACCCGGGCGACGTCCTCGGGCACGAGACGATGGGTGTCGTCGAGGAGGTCGGCGCCGACGTCCACCATATCTCCCCGGGCGACCGCGTCGTGGTGCCGTTCAACATCTCGTGCGGCACCTGCTGGATGTGCTCGCGCGGCCTGTTCGCGCAGTGCGAGACCACGCAGGTGAAGGAGCAGGGCAAGGGCGCGTCGCTGTTCGGCTACACGTCGTTGTACGGCTCGGTGCCGGGTGGGCAGGCCGAGTACCTGCGGGTGCCGCAGGCCCACTTCGGACCGATCAAGGTGCCGGACGGCGTCCCCGACGAGCGGGTGCTGTACCTGTCCGACATCCTGCCGACCGCGTGGCAGGGCGTCGTCTACGCGGACGTCCCCCCGGGCGGGACGCTCGCGGTCCTCGGCCTGGGGCCGGTGGGGCAGCTCGCGACCCGGGTGGCCCAGCACCTCGGGGTGGAGCGCGTGATCGGGGTCGACCTGGTGCCGGAGCGGCTGGCGCTCGCGGCGTCCCACGGCGTCGAGACGGTGAGCCTGGACGACGTCGACGACGTCGCGGCCACGCTGATCGACCTCACCGACGGCCGTGGCCCCGACGCCGTCCTGGAGGCCGTGGGCATGGAGGCGCACGGCTCTCCGCGCGCCAAGCTGGCGCACGCGGCGGTCGGCCTGCTGCCCGACGCGCTCGCGAAGCCGTTCAGCGACAAGGCGGCCGTCGACCGGCTGGACGCCCTGCACACGGCGCTGAAGGCCGTCCGTCGCGGCGGCACGGTGTCGGTCAGCGGTGTGTACGGCGGCGAGCTCGACCCCATGCCGATGATGGAGATGTTCGACCGCGGCATCCAGCTGCGCATGGGCCAGTGCCACGTGAAGCGCTGGGTCGACGACATCCTGCCGGTCGCGCTGGCGGACGACGACCCGCTCGACCTCGAGCAGCTGGCCACCCACCGCCTGCCGCTGGAGGAGGCGGCGCACGGCTACGAGATGTTCCAGGCCAAGAGCGACGGCTGCGTCAAGGTGGTCCTGCAGCCGTGACGGACGGCCCGCGGGTCGTCCTCGTCACCGGCGCCACGAGCGGCATCGGCCTGGCCGTGGCCGACCTCGCCGCGAGCGGAGGCGAGCACCTCGTCCTGCTCGCCCGGTCGCAGACCTCCCTCAACCGAACGGCCGAGCGCTGCCGCGCGGCCGGGGCAGGCTCGGTGACGACGGCAGCGGTCGACGTCACGGACGGCGCCGGCGTGCAGGACGTCGTGGACCAGGCCGTGGCCCGGCTCGGCCGGCTGGACGTCGTCGTGCAGTCAGCCGGTGTCGTCGGCTACGGCCGGTTCGAGGAGGTGCCGGCCGAGATCTTCGACCGCGTGCTGCAGGTGAACGTGCTCGGGGCCGCCAACGTGGCCCGAGCCGCCCTGCCCCACCTGCGGTCCCAGGGCCGGGGCAGCCTGTTCCTCGTCGGCTCGGTGATCGGAGGCATCGCGGTGCCGGGGATGAGCCCGTACGTCGTCAGCAAGTGGGGCGTGCGGTCGCTGACCCGTCAGCTGCAGCTGGAGACGCGCGACGTCCCCGGGGTCCGCGTGTGCCTCGTGCGGCCCGGGAGCATCGACACCCCGATCTACACGCAGGCGGCCAACCACAGCGGTCGGGTGGGCAAGCCGCCACCGCCGGTGTACCGCCCCGAGACCGTCGCCCGTCGGGTCGTCGCCGCGTTCGACCACCCGCCGCGGCTGCTCGACGTCGGGGCGGCGAACCCGTTGATGGTGCTGGGTTTCACCGTGGTCCCGCGTCTGTACGACGCCGTGGTCGGTCCGCTGTTCCGCTGGCTCGGCCGGGAGCGGACGGCGGTGGCACCGACCAGCGGCAACGTGCTGCAGCCGCAGCCCGAGCGGGAGCAGCTCCGGGGCCGTCACCCGGGGCTGACGTCGTGGTGGGCCGCGCGCGGCAGTCGGTCGGGTTCTCGCGCTGCGACGAACCGGTGACCGGTCTACGGTCGTCCTGCTGGGGGTCCCCCGGCTCCTCGGTCGAGCAGAGTGCCGTGTCTCGCTGACGACGCACGACGAGGTGCTCCCATGGCCAAGACCGCCCGCCCGAACGACGACCAGCGCGCGCCCGAGCCCTTCAGCCCCACGGGCGCGGCGCCGTCCAGCAGTCGTCGCCGCAGCGCCCAGCAGGGCCAGCGGCTGACCACCGCGCACGGGGTGCGGCTGCACGACACGGACCACAGCCTCAAGGCCGGCGAGCGCGGTCCGACGCTGCTCGAGGACTTCCACCTGCGCGAGAAGATCACGCACTTCGACCACGAGCGCATCCCCGAGCGCGTCGTGCACGCCCGGGGGGCCGCCGCGCACGGCACGTTCCGCGCGAACGGAGCCGCGTCCGCGGTCAGCCGCGCGGCGTTCCTCCGGGACGGGGCCGAGACCCCGGTCTTCGTCCGGTTCTCCACGGTGCTGGGGTCGCGCGGCTCGGCCGACACCGCGCGTGACGTCCGTGGCTTCGCGACGAAGTTCTACACCGACGAAGGCACCTTCGACCTCGTCGGCAACAACATCCCGGTGTTCTTCATCCAGGACGCGATCAAGTTCCCCGACCTGATCCACGCCGGCAAGCCCCACCCCGACCGCGAGATCCCGCAGGCGCAGTCGGCGCACGACACGTTCTGGGACTTCGTGTCGTTGCACACCGAGGCGACGCACATGCTGATGTGGGCGATGTCCGACCGGGCCATCCCGCGCTCGTACCGGACGATGGAGGGCTTCGGCGTCCACACCTTCCGGCTGGTCGCGGACGACGGCAGCACGACCCTGGCCAAGTTCCACTGGAAGCCGGCGGCCGGCGTGCACTCGCTGGTCTGGGAGGAGGCGCAGCTGGCGGCAGGCGCGGACCCCGACTTCCACCGACGCGACCTCGCCGACGCCATCGAGGGCGGCGCCCTGCCGGTGTGGGAGCTGGGGTTGCAGCTGTTCCCCGACGTCGAGGACGAGACGTTCGAGGGCATCGACCTGCTCGACCCGACCAAGTTCGTGCCGGAGGAGCTCGCGCCGGTGCAGGTCGTGGGCACCATGACGTTGGAGGCCAACCCCACCAACTACTTCGCCGAGACCGAGCAGGTGGCCTTCCACACCGGGCACCTGGTGCCCGGCATCGACGTCACCGACGACCCGTTGCTGCAGGGGCGCATGCTCAGCTACCTGGACACGCAGCTGAGCCGCCTGGGTGGTCCGAACTTCACCCAGCTGCCGATCAACCGCCCGCACTGCCCGGTCAACGACATGCTGCGCGACGGCATGCACCAGACGGCCGTGCACGAAGGCGTCGCGCCCTACCGGCCCAACTCGCTGGACGGGGGCGAGCCGAAGCTGTCGACCGCCCGCGAGGGCGCCTTCGTCCACGTGCCGCGCCGGGTGCAGGGCCAGGTCGGACGCGACGCGCCGGTGTCGTTCTCCGACCACCACTCCCAGGCGACGCTGTTCTGGCGGAGCATGACCGCCGTGGAGCGCACCCACATCGTCGAGGCCTTCACCTTCGAGCTGGGCAAGTGCTTCGAGACGCCCGTGCGCGAACGGGTGCTGGCCTCGCTCGCGCGCGTCGACGCCGACCTGTGCCGGCTGGTGGCGGAGGGGCTGGGGCTGGCAGCGCCCGACACCGCCGAGCCGCCGGCAGACGTCGACCCCTCTCCCGCGCTCTCGCAGGTCGTCACCCGGCCGGGGCCGGTCGCGGGGCGGGTGGTGGGCGTCGTCGCCACCGACGGCGCGGACCTGGCCGGTGTCGTCAAGCTGCGCGAAGGCCTGCAGGCCCAAGGCGTGGTGGTGCACGTCGTCGCCCCTCACGGGGGTCAGATCCGCACCGGCAGGCAGCGGCTCGCCGTCGACCGGACGTTCCTGACCGTGCGGTCGATCGAGCTCGACGCGGTCGTGGTCGCCGGCCGCACCGAGGGGGCCGACGACGTCAAGGTGCGGGTGCTGCTCGACGAGGCCTACCGGCACTGCAAGGCCGTGGCGGCCTGGGGCGACGGCGAGCGGGTGCTCGCGACGGCCGGCGTGGACGTCGACCGCCCGGGCGTGCTGCTGGCAGGCGGTCGTCGACCGCCGCGCTGCGCAAGGGCCTGCTGACCGCGCTCGGTCTGCACCGCGCCTGGGACCGCTTTCCCGAGGTGCTGGTCGAGGTCTGACCCGGACCACGAGTCATCACGAGGACGGACGGTCGGTGGCTGTCCCGAGCGGGAGATGGCTGTGGCCGCCGTGGGAGCGGGACTGACGGTCGAGGGGGCGCCCCGGGCGGCCCGGTGCTGGTGCGGAGCGCCTGCCGGCCGGACGTCAAGAGCGTCCGGGCGCCGTACCTGGGTCGGTACGCTGCGGGGCAGCGGACGCGTCGTCGTCCGTGCCGGCCGGCATGGCGCAACTGGTAGCGCACCCGACTTGTAATCGGAAGGTTGCGGGTTCAAGTCCCGCTGCCGGCTCTCTCGATTCGTGCTCAACAGGAGCTTCGCCGGCGCCCGCAGTGACGCTGCGGTTGCGGTGATGCTCACAGAATGCTCACGGCGCATCGCTGCCCCCAAGAGCCAGCTTGCGCCCCGCGTCCAGCAGGGCGGCGGGTTGTGAGTGGGCGTACGTACGCAGAGTGAAGGCAGCGTCCGCGTGGCCGGCCCACGCCGCGACCACCGGGAGAGGCACACCGCGAAGAGTCATCAGCGTGAGCGCGGTGTGGCGGAGGTCGTGCAGGCGTATCGGCGGCAGACCAGCTTCGGCTGCGAGCCGTCGGAACCGATCGCTGTACACGTCGGGGCGCAACGGCGCGCCCAGCTCGTTGACGACGACGAGCCCGGAGGACGCGTACGCGGCAGCCGCCCGGCCTCGGTCGGCTCGTTGTGACTCTGCGAACGCGGCGAGTGCGGAGGCGACCACGGGCTCGAGCGGCAGTGACCTGGCACCGCGTCTTGTCTTCGGAGGGCTCGTGACGATGTCGTCGGAGGTCACCAGCACCCGAGACTGTCGAACGGTGAGTTGTGGCCGTCCTGCTAGCTGGACATCGGCCCACCGCAGTCCGAGGACCTCGCCGCGCCGCAGCCCCATCAGGCTCAGGAGCCACGCGGCGTGGTAGCGGTCCCGCTTCGCACGCCTGGCGAAGATCGCCACCTCGTCAGCAGTCCAGGTGCGCATCTCCCTCGGGACGCGTCGGGGTCTCTCCACGTGGTCGACCACATTCTGTCGGACCAGACCGTCGCGCACGGCGTCCTGCATGGCGTGGCGCAGAACGCGAAGCGTGAGGTGGACGGTGGTCGGGCCCACTCCTTTGTGGCGCGGGCCGCCTTCGGTGAGCATCCAGGTCACGACTTGGTCCACGTCGGCTCGGGCGATGGTCTGCAGGCCGCGGTCTCCCAGGAGGCGGATCACGGGTGCCAACGCGTCGCGGTAGTTGCGCACGGTCGTGGGGCGGATGGAGCGACGATCCGACAACCAACCTTCTAGGTACTCCTTGACTTCTCGCTGCTCGAGGGGGGTCGCCCCCTCCCGACTGCTGCGTCGAGCGTCAGTGACCCACGCAGCAGCGTCTCGGCGGGTGGTGAAGGTGCGCTGCGACTGCGCGCGCCGACCATCAGGCTTCGTACCGACGTCGACGACGGCCACCCACCGCACCAGGCCGCTAGGCCGGACTACTCTTCGAATGGGCTCGCCCATATTCAGCCTGCCGAGCGCTGGCTCGAGTCGGCGGCAGTCAGGCCCAGCAGCTCGTGGAGGAACGCCGTTGGGACACGGATGAGGCGGCCCAACCGGACGACAGGCGTCGGCCACTGGCCAAGTCGCACCAGTTCGTAGGCAGCCGACCGGCCGATGCCCAACGCGTCGGCGGCGGTGGGCAGATCGATGACGGGGGGAAGAGCCAACAACTCGTCCCGTGTCACGGCGCTCACCGTTCCGAGGACGAGTCCGGATGCGGCGTCGCGAGGGCCGCCATGAGTTCTGCTCGGTCGAAGTACGGCTGGCGACCCAGGTAGTGCGCCGGCAAGGAGCCGTTCGCTGCTCCTTCGAGCACGTCGCGAGGGTGGACTCGTAACAGTCGGGCCGCCCCTGTCACCGTCAGCAGCTCGTCCTCGAACAGTGCACCGTCGCGCATCCTGGCCCCCTGCGATGAGTGATCGTGATGCCCTCATTTGTCCCGGACGGCGCGGGACGTCTCTACCCCTTGATCGGGACGTATCGGGACGTCCTAAGATCCACGACGTCCTACTCGGGGGGGAGGGGCTGTGCGGAACGATCACCTGCGTCAGGCGCTGGCCGACGCCGGCATGACGCCGCATGACCTGGCGACCCGTCTGACGGTCGATCCGAAGACTGTCGATCGGTGGCTGCGTCAGGGGCGTGTCCCGCATCGTCGGCATCGTGAAGGTGCGGCCAGGGCTGTCGGGGTGCCCGAGGGGCGCCTGTGGCCAGCACTCGTTTCCGACCACATCTCGGCCGGAGTGACTCACGAGCTGGTGCGGCTGTACACGCACAGGTCTGAGATCGCTGCACCGTTGTGGCGGTCGTTCCTCGACTCCGCTGCGCGTTGCTTCGACCTGCTCGCCTACGCCGGGCTTTTCCTTCCCGAGCAGACCTACGGGCTGCCGGAGCTCCTCGAGCAGCGTGCTCAGGAGGGCGTGAAGATCAGGCTGCTTCTAGGAAATCCCGAATCCACGGCGGTCGCTCTCCGTGGCCGAGAAGAAGGCATCGGCGATGCGGTCGCCATCAAGTCCCTCAATGCCGTTCAGCTGTACGCACCGCTGGCCGAGGTCGACGGCGTTCAGGTGCGGCTGCACGACACAACGCTCTACACGTCCATTTACCGGGTCGACGACCAGATGATCGCGAATCCTCACGTGCTGGGACTGCCGGGTGCGCAGGCGCCGGCGCTGCACCTGCGCCGGTCACGTGGCATGGGCCTGTTCGAGACCTACGCTGCCGCGTACGAGCGGGTGTGGGCTTCCGCCAAGCCAGCGTGGACATAGGAGCCGTATGGCGAGACGCGAGTACTTCAACGACCCCGGCGCGCCAGCGGCGAACAGTATCGTCGTAGCGGCGACCGCGTTCGTGCAGGACGAGTCGGGCCGCATCCTCCTCGTGCGACGCAGCGACAACGGGCTGTGGGCCATGCCGGGCGGCGGCATGGACGTCGGCGAACGTGTGTCGGACGCCGCCGTTCGTGAGACTCGCGAGGAGACGGGATACGACGTTGAGGTCGTCGACCTCATCGGCGTCTACTCGGACCCGGCGCACGTCATGGCCTACGACGACGGCGAGATCCGACAGCAATTCGCGCTTTCATTTCGCTGCCGCCTGCTCGAGGGGGCGGCGCAGACGTCGAGTGAGACTCCGGAGTTGCGATGGGTGGCCGTCGATGAGCTGGACCACCTCAACATCCACCCCTCCATCCGTCTCCGCATCGATCACGGACTCAGCGGCGGAGCGCTTTTCATCGGCTGAGTCAGAAGAGGACACACCTCTTGCACCAACGGGTGTCTACGGAGTCAGAACCCTCGGTCGTGGGTTCGAGCCGAACCCGTCCCACCAAAGGGTTTGTTGCTGGAACCGATGACGTCGGAACAGCCAAGATGCATGACATAACCGCCGGGCTCAAGTGAGCCCGGCGGTTATGCTTCCGGCGCACCAAGTCGCCCTCATGCACCACTCGGTTGCGCCGGTGGCTCAGGGAGTTGAGCCGCGTCTCTAGCGATGCCTTCGGCTCGATCGGCGTCATGGCCCGCCCGGTCTTCGTCAGCCCTGACCGAATGCCCAGCAGGTCGAACCCGTAGTCCCACTGGCGGGCGTTCTGGAACGTCATCGTGAGCAGCTTCTCGTTGAGCGCGTTCCGTCGCTCAGTTCCGACGGTTGCCGGCCAATCGAGGAGCCGCGCCCGGGCTGATTCTCATCGGCGGAGTGCCGTACTCCCGTCGGTGCTTGATGATCGAATGGCCTGGTGACAGCAGACGTTCGGCGAGCGGCGCTCGCATACCTGGGAAGCGGAGCAGATCCTCGCTTCAGTCGGCACTATGCCGTGGCCAATGTCGGGCAGCAGACCGCCTGCTCGGAGACCGAGGTGTGGGAGGCCCTCTGGGGTCTGGTGGGGGAGGGTCTCATCTACCTCGACACCGCAGGCCAGCAGTCGAGCACGGACAACTGGCGCTGGTGCCTCTCGGCCGACGGCCGGAAGGTCGTCAAGGGCGGCACCTGGGAGCCCCGCGACCCGGAGGGCTACCTCGCGCGGATCCGACGCGAGGTCCCTGACCTGGATGGGCTGGTTGAGCTCTACCTCGTCGAAGCCTTGCAGTCCTTCAACGGACGTTGCTACCTCGCGACGTCGGTCATGCTCGGCGTCGCCGCGGAGCGCGCCTTCCTCGTGATGGCGGAGTCATACGCCGCCTCATCGGTGGCGGGCGCACCCGCCATTGCGAAAGAGCTCGCGAAGCCGCGCGGCAACTACTTCGCGCTCTGGACCGAGTTCCGCAAGCGCATCGAGCCCATCCGACAGGATCTGCCGAATGGGCTCGCCGATGCCCTCACGCTTGACGCCATCGCCGACCTGATCCGAACGACTCGCAATGAAGTGGGCCATCCGACTGGGCGCCGAATCGACGAAGACACCGCTCGTGTCCACCTGACGATCGCGCCCGTCTACCTGCGCAAGATGCAGTTGCTCTCCGCCCACTTCGCTGGCACGCCCGCGGGAGAGAGCGCATGACTCGGCTGCCGATCCCGGTTCACGTCGGCTTCGAGCCTCCGGCGTCGTGGGACGACATCGAGGCGTGCCAGAAGGAATTCGGAGAGGACGCTGCTCCATGGCTGCAGAAACAGCGCCGCCTTGCACTCGCTCAGCCGGACCTGGATTGGGATGGCCTGGGCTTCGAGCCGCGTTGGGTGGGCTTCGACACCGCTGACAGCGTGGTTGCGCTCCACCCGAGCATCTACTCCGGGCAAGGAGCCGACGAGTTCGACCGATTCCGTCAGGGGGCCGCGAGTAGGGGCGAGACGGCGATCGTCATCAGCCCGATCGGCAAGCTCGACGACGGCGACACCCGAAGCATCTTCGGGCCAAGTGACTCGATCTACCTCGGTCAGTTCAACGATCGGATCAGCGGTGTGCCACTCGGCAAGGGCGCGAGTGTCCGCGCTGCCGATGGTCTGGGCGACGCCGATGGCTTGCTCGCTCTTCGACTGCTGAGCTGCAACCCCGCCCCATCTTGGTGGAAGCTGTCACTCGAGGGGATACCTGTTCAGGAACACGGCGGATCGGCGTATCGCGCGGCACGTGACCAGCCGGCGCACCGACCAGCACAGGGGAGTCTCGAGCCGATCATCGTGACCGAGCTCGGCGAGCCAGTCGTGGCCGCATGGCTCTCGCCCGACAGCGTTGAGCGGCGCTACGTGGTGCCCTTCGAGACGCCCTGGCCGGTACTGCTGAAGTGGCTGCTTGAGCAGGGGATTCCGGAATTCGTGCCCGGCGCAATGCGCCGAGCAAGGCGTCAACTTGCAAGCGATACCAGCCTGATGACGCGCCGCGAACGTGACGCGCGCTCGGCTCTGGTTGCGCTTGAGGCTGACTACGCCACTCGACGGTCCGACCTAGAACACGAGCTTGAGGAATCGCAAGGCGCGGCGTCCGTGGTGAGGGAGGGCCTGCTCTACGGCGCCGGTGGGGCACTCGTCGACGCAGTACGAGCGGTGCTGGAGTCAGCCGACGTGACCGTCGTCGATCTCGACGAGGAGCTCGGCGGTACTAAGAACGCCGACCTGCTGTGCAGCTACGGCGGTCGCGCCCGGCTGGTCGAGGTCAAGTCCGCCAGCGGACCCGCTCCAGAGCGCGCCTACGAAGACCTAGTTCGCCACCTCAGAGAGTGGCACCAGCTACCAGCCAGCACGCCGGTGGACGGTGGCGCGCTGGTGATCAACCACCAGCACCGGCTGGCACCGGGTGAGCGTAGACAGAAACCGTACGAGCGCCCGGAGTTCCTCGCTGCCCAGACCGAGCCGGTGATCACCACGCTGGCCGTGTTCGACGCTTGGCGTGAGGAGGACGTCAAGACTGTTCGGCGGCTCATCTTCGGAGATGCCAACCCCGTGGTTTCAGAGTCGACCGAGGAGTCCGAACCCGCCCACCCGAAGAGCGGCTGGTTCCGACGACGCTGAGCCTGACCATCTAGCGATCTTCGAACCACTTGCGCTACGCCTTGCTTCTGTCACAGAAGACCGCAAAAATGACAAACATGACAGATATGGATGTGCCCGCGACGCTTCTGGCGATCAGGGATCGTTTGGACTTCACCCAGGCAGAGTTGGCCGAGAAGCTCGGCGTCTCCTTCGCCACCGTCAACCGCTGGGAGGGTGGAGGCAACAAGCCTCAGAAGACGCCGATGGCGCGCATCTTGGAGGTAGCTGCCGAGGCCGGCGTGGATGTCGGCGACGCGCAGTCGACCGTCCCGGCGCCGCCGACTCGCCGACGCGGTCGCGGGGCGGCTCAGGGCACGAAGTCGATGGAGCAGATGCTCTGGGACGCGGCATCTTCGATCCGTGGCGAGAAGGACGCGCCCAAGTTCAAGGACTACCTGCTCCCTCTCCTCTTCCTGAAGCGCCTGTCAGACGTCTTCGACGACGAGGTCGCCCGGCTCGCCGAGGAGTTCGGCGATGCAGGGGTGGCTCTCGAGATCGCGGAGTCCGACCACAGTCTGCTCCGCTTCTACCTGCCGCCCGAGGCGCGCTGGAGCGTAGTCTCCGGGCGCACGCCCTTCGAGTGGCCCGTGGACGACCGTGGCCGGTCCACGGCACCGCGGGATATCGGGGAGCACCTCACCAAGGCCGTGCGCGCCGTCGTACGTCACAACCCCGACCTGTCGGGTGTCATTGACGTCGTCGACTTCGCCGCCGAGCGCAACGGCGAGCGGGACATCAACCCCGCCAAGCTCCGTGGCGTCGTGGAGACCTTCTCCGACCCGCGCTACCGGCTTGGTTTGGCCGACGTGCAGCCAGACTTCCTCGGCCGCGCGTACGAGTACCTACTGCGCAAGTTCGCTGAGGGCTCCGGACAGAGCGCAGGCGAGTTCTTCACGCCGACCGAAGTCGGGTTCCTGATGGCCAACATCCTTCGGCCGAGGCCGGGCGAGACCTGTCATGACTACGCCAGCGGCTCCGGCGGTCTGCTGATCAAGCTGCAGCTTGTTGCCCGAGAGCTCGACCCTACGAGCAAGGTGCCGCTCAAGATGTACGGCCAGGAGCTCCAGGCCGAGAGCTACGCGGTGGCTCGCATGAACACGATCATCCACGACATGGACGTCGATCTACAGCGTGGCGACACCATGATCAACCCCAAGTTCCGCGACGCGACCGGCTCACTCATGCGCTTCGACGTCGTCGTTGCGAACCCGATGTGGAACCAGCCATTCGACCCTGACCTCTTCGCTGACGACCCGTTCGACCGGTTCGCTAAGTACGGCGGCATCACCTCCGGCAAGGGGGACTGGGCCTGGCTGCAGCACACCCTCTTCACCCTCAACGACGGGGGCCGGGCTGCAGTTGTCCTGGACACCGGAGCAATAACGCGCGGATCCGGCTCCAAGAACGAGGACAAGGAACGAAACATCCGCCAGTGGTTCGTCGACCACGACTACATCGAGGGCGTCATCCTCCTGCCGGACAACCTCTTCTACAACACGTCGGCGGCGGGCGTGATCGTGATCATGAACAAGCGCAAGCCGGCCAGCCGCAAGGGCAAGGTGATCCTGGTTAACGCCAGCCACCGTGCCACCAAGGGGAAGCCGAAAAACCACATCGCCGACTCGGACGTCAGGGACCTGGCCGCGCTGTACGCGGCGGCCGAGTCCGTCGAGGGAGAAGTGGCGGTCGTCGAAACTGCAGACCTGGCCGAGGCCGACTACAACCTGAGCCCCGCACGATGGGTGCGTCGAACTGCTGACCTCGACCAGCGCTCCATCGAAGAGCTTCTCGGAGACCTCATGGCGATCGACGGGCGGGCGGTGTCGGTCAATGAGGCCGTCTATCGCCTCGTGAAGCAGGTGGCGCAGTGAGCGGCGTGGCCGACGCGTGGTCGGTCAGTCCCTTAAAGCAGGTCGCCGACTACGACGTGGGAAGGACTCCGGCTCGCGCGACCCCCGAGTACTGGACTGCGGGTCCGGACAACGTGCCTTGGGTGACGATCTCCGACATGTCGGCGTACGGCGTCGTAACTACGACGAAGGAGACGGCCTCGGCCGCCGCGCACGAGAAGGTTTTCCGTGGCCAGCTGGTTCCGGCCGGCACCCTGCTGATGAGCTTCAAGCTCACGATCGGACGCGTTGCGACGCTTGGCGTGCCTGCTGTGCACAACGAGGCGATCATCTCGATCTACCCGAAGCCCGGCATGGATCAGCGCTTCCTTGGCTACTACTTGTCCCAGGTCGACTACTCCCAGTTGCAGGATCGCCAGATCAAGGGCAACACCCTCAACAAGTCGAAGATCGACCGCATCCCGGTGCCGGTGCCCTCCGACAAGGAACAGAAGGCGATCGCGGATCTCCTCGACGTCGTGCGCAACGCCATCGCGAGCGACCGCGAAACGCTGGCCGCGACCAAGGCGCTCACCCGGGCCGTCGGGTATCAGCTCTTCGCGGCACGCGACGGCGGTACGGAAGGCAGCTGGGTGACCGAGCCCCTCGGGGAGAACTACGTGGTCTCGTCTGGCGGTACGCCATCGCGGGCGGTCGCGGAGTACTGGACCGGCGGCACCATCCCGTGGGTGAAGACCACCGAGGTCAACTACACGGTGATCAGCGAAACATCGGAGCACATAACGCAGCTCGGCCTCGACAACTCGGCCGCGAAGATCCTTCCGGTCGGCACCATTCTCCTGGCCATGTACGGCCAGGGCGTGACGCGGGGCAAGGTCGCTGTGCTCGGCATCGAGGCCGCTTCGAACCAGGCGTGCGCGGCCATCCTGCCGAAGAACGATGCTGTCGACAGCCGGTACCTCTACCACTACCTGGCGCACCAGTACGACGAGCTGCGTCACTTGGCCCACGGCGGCCAGCAGCAGAACCTGAACCTCGACATCGTCCGAGATTTCGCGATCACCTACCCCGTCAGCAGTGATCGGCAGGCGGAGATTGTCGAGCTGCTGGACGCGCTCGACGAGAAGACCCGGTTGCACGAAGCGCGCCTGCCCCTCCTGGAAGCGCTGTTCTCCACTCTGCTTACGGGCCTGATGAGCGGTGACCTCAATGTCGCCGGTCTTATCGGGGAGGTCGCGCTTGTGATTACTGAGAAGGGCAGTGCCGCATGACCACGCTCAAGATCAACGAGGCCTTCACGGTCCAGTTCCCGATGGTGAAGCACGCCGTCGAGATCGGCTGGACGCCGCTGACCCAGGCCGAAGCAGAGGCGAAGCGGCAGGGGCGCGCCAACATGCTCTTCCGTGACGATCTCGAGGAGAAGCTGCTGGAGCTCAACTCGTGGCTGACCGACGGCCAGGCACGGGCCATCGTCGACACCATCGACGCGCTGCCGTCCACCATCGAAGGCAACCGCGAGGTCCTTTCGTGGATCCGGGGTGAGCGCCAGTGGTACGACGAAGTCGAGAAGCGGCATCGTCCCGTCCGTGTCATCGACTTCGATACACCGACCAACAACGACTTCGTCGTCACGTGGGAGTGGAAGATCGAGCCGCTCGCCCGCAAGGGCAATCGCGCCGACGTCATGTTCGTCATCAATGGGCTGCCGGTGGCAGTTGTCGAGCACAAGAACCCCAAGGATGGAGGAGCGCTTGACCGCGCTGTCACGCAGCTCCGGCGCTACGAGAAGGAGACGCCCGAGCTTCTGGCCGCGCCCCAGCTCTTCAACGTGACGCACCTGCTCGATTATTGGTACGGCGTCACGTGGAACGCGAACCGCCGCTTCATCTCCAAGTGGAAGCAGGCGCCAGACGAGGAGTACCGGTTCGCCGTCCAGGCATTCTTCGAGCCGACCGACTTCCTGCGCACGCTGCAGCACTGGATCCTGTTCTACGTCGAGGACGGCGAAACCCGGAAGTCCGTGTTGCGCGAGCACCAGCGACGGGCCATCGACAAGATCGTCAACCGCTGCGATGACCCCGAGAAGAACCGCGGTCTGATCTGGCACACGCAGGGCTCCGGCAAGACGTTCACGCTGCTCACCGCGGCGCGCCTGATCCTCGAGGACAAGGACCGCTTCAGCAACGGGACCGTGATCTTGGTCGTCGACCGCACCGAACTCGAGGGCCAGCTCCGTGAGTGGGTCGACCGGTTGCTCGGCGAGATGCAGGCGAACGACATCGCCGTCCGGCGGGCCAACTCCAAGGCTGAGCTGAAGGAGCTGCTCGACGCCGACTTCCGGGGCCTGGTCATCTCGATGATTCAGAAGTTCGAGGAGATCAAGAAGGACAGCTCGCCCCGCGACAACATCTACGTATTCATCGACGAGGCGCACCGATCGGTTGCTAAGGACCTGGGCAGCTACCTCATGGCAGCCATGCCGAAGGCCACCATCATCGGCTTCACGGGAACGCCGGTCGGGAGCGCGAAGGGCGGCTCCGGCTCGTTCCAGATCTTCGGCACCCAGGATGAGGACGGGTACCTCGACCGGTATCCGATCAAGGAGTCCATCGACGACGGCACCACACTGCCGATCCGCTACATGATGGCGCCGTCAACCATGACCATTCCGACGGAGCAGCTCGACGAGGAGTTCTTCGCGCTCGCGGAGTCCGAGGAAGTGACGGACGTCGAGGAGCTCAACCGCGTACTCGACCGGGCCGTTGGCATCCGCGCCTTCCTCGGCGCAGACGACCGCGTTGAGCAGGTGGCGGAATTCGTAGCCAACCACTTCCGCGAGAACGTTGATCCGCTGCACTACAAGGCCTTCCTGGTCGCCGTCGACCGGGCGACCTGCGCGAAGTACAAGAGGGCCCTGGACCGGCACCTCCCGCCCGAGTGGTCGGAGGTCGTCTACAGCAGCAATCCCTCGGACGTCGTCGACCGACCCCAGGTCGCGGAACTCCAGCTCAGCGAGACCCGCGAGCAGGAGGTGCGCAAGTCGTTCAAGAAGCCCGCCGAGCAGCCAAAGATCCTGATCGTCACCGACAAGTTGCTCACCGGGTACGACGCTCCGGTTCTCTACACCATGTATCTGGACAAGCCGATGCGGGACCACGTGCTGCTGCAGGCCATCGCGCGTGTGAACCGGCCGTACGTGGACGCCGAAGGGGTCCAGAAGCGCGTCGGCCTGGTCGTGGATTTCGTCGGGATCTTGCGCGAGCTCCAGAAGGCACTTCGCTTCGACTCGGATGACATCGGCGGAGCGATCGAAGATCTGGACTCCATGATGGAGGACCTCCACCGGCGGATCAGCGAGGCGGCCGAGAACTACCTTCAGGTCGACTCACAGGACAGCCCTGATCAGCAGCTGGAGAAGATCGTCTACGGCCGGTTCATCGACCCTGACGCCCGGAAGACGTTCTTCGAGGACTACAAGGACGTCGAGGCGCTCTGGGAGATCTTGTCGCCCTCGGCGGAGCTGCGCGACCACATCACGACCTACAAGCGGCTCAGTCAGCTGTATGCAGCCGTTCGCAACGCGTACTCGGAGACCGGTGGTTTCCTGGGTGATCTGGAGTACAAGACCCGCCGGCTCATCGAGGGCAGCGCGGAGCAGGAGGGTCTGGGCCGCATCGCGAAGGTCGTCACGTTCGACGTCGCCACCCTGGAGCAGCTCAGAGGCGAGGATGGCCCGGACGAGGGCAAGGTCTACAACTTGCTGCGTGGCCTTCGAAAGGAGATGGACGAGGACCCCGCGAAGGCCGTCGTACTGCGTGCCCTGAAGGAGCGCGCTGACCAGATCATTCGGAACCTAGAGGAACGCAAGATCACCGGCATGGCCGCGATGGATGACATCGCAGCACTCGTCGCCGAAAAGGACGAGGCTCGTAAGGCGGCCGAGAATAGCGGTCTGAGCGACGTGGGCTTCGCGGTCCACTGGCAGCTCAGTCGGGACGAGAGCTTCGCCGCCGCGGGTCTCGACAGCCTCGCTGTTGCTCGGGAGGTCGAAACGGTGCTCGGCAAGTTTCCGAACTGGGTGGAGAACGCCGACGAACAGCGCCGCCTGCGCCTCAATCTCTACAAGCCGGTCATCAGGCTGCCGGACGAGCAGCGCAAGGCGGCGGTGGAGCAGATCATGCAGGTCCTCGAGCAGACGGAAACGACCTGATGTCGTCGCTCTACCCCGACCAGCAGCTCAAGCGGCGCGCCATGGCTTGGGCGCTCCGTCTTAGGGTGAATCCGGAGCGCGTCGAAATCGCCGACATGCCCAAGAAGTGGGGCTCGTGCACCAGCGAGGGCGTCGTGACGTTCGCCGACGAACTGGCCGACGCTGACGAGTCATTCCAGGACTACGTGATCGTCCACGAACTGCTGCACCTCCGCTACAAGACACACGGCAAGCGCTTCCAAGCGATGCTGTCCGCCCTCGTTCCCAACTGGCGCGAACTGGAACGCGAGAGCCGGCATTCGACCGAACGACGGACGGGGGAACTGATCCATGGGTTTTCAGGGCAAGACTAAGAAGGTTCAGCAGCAGTTCGACACGCCGGAGGAGATGTATCTGCGCGGGTCGCTGCCGCGCACGGCCGATGCGGTGAGCGGTCTGTGGATCCATCAGGGCGACGTGCTTCGGGCTTACGCCGAGGAGCATCAGGACACCTCTGACCTGGCGCTTGAGTTGCCGACTGGCACTGGCAAGACGATGCCCGGCTTGCTCATCGCTGAGTGGGTGCGTCGCAAGGCCGAGGGGCCGGTGCTCTATGCGGCGCCGACGCGGCAGCTGGCCGACCAGGTGCTCACCACGGCCAAGAACGAGGGAGTGCCCGCCCGGCTGCTCGTCGGCAGCCACCACAGTTGGAGCCCGACCGACGAGACAGACGTCGAGGGCGGTGAGGCGATCGCGGTCACGACGTACAGCTCGATCTTCAACAGCCACCCGAAGCTGCCTGAGCCGCGCCTGATCGTGCTCGACGACGCCCACGCCGGTGAGCAGTTCGTCGGTGAGCACTACGGCATCACGATTCGCCGTCACGAGGCGGAGGCGGCCTACCTCACTGTCTTGAGCGCCCTGCGGCCGTTCTTGTCTGGTCTCCAGATTCAGAGGCTCGAGGGTGCGCCGGACCCCGGGGCACACCACCAGGTACGGCTCATCCTGCCTGCGGTCGATCAGGGCGCGCTCGCCCAACTCGACACGGCCCTGTCGGGGCTCGGTGACTCCTTCAGGTTCCAGTTGGCCATGATCCGCGGCGGCCTTGCGTCCTGCTGCGTCTATCTCTCCTACGGCGGGATCCAGATCCGCCCGATGATCCCGCCCACGTTCGAGAACCGGGTGTTTTCTCGGGCCGGCCAACGGGTGTACCTCTCGGCGACTCTCGGCTCCGGCGGTGAGCTCGAGCGAGCCTTCGGCCGCTCCGAGATCACCCGCATGCCTCTGCCCAGCAAGACTCCACCTCGGTCGGGGCGACGCCTCTTCGTCTTCCCGGACCTCGTCAAGGGCGGCGATGCAGTCGGCCTCACCAAGAGCATCGTCGGCATCACGAACAAGGCGCTCGTGCTCAGTCAGACCACGACCGCGAATGCCGAGTCCGCGGCGCGCCAGCTCGCCGGCGACGGAGTTCCCGCGTTCGGCAGGGAAGTCGTAGAGCAAGGCCTCGCGACGTTCGCCAAGTCGCCGACGGGAGTCCTCGGTCTGGCGAACCGGTACGACGGCATGGATTTGCCTGGCGACGACTGCCGGATCGTCGTACTCGGTGGAAAGCCGGACGCCGTCAGCCTGCAGGAGAAGTTCTTGTCTGAGCGAGCTGAGGCCAGCGCAGCGAACGCCGAGCGCCTGCGAACGCGAATCGTGCAGGGCGCCGGTCGCGCGACGCGCGGCCCGAACGACTACGCGGTGGTGGTCGTCATCGGGTCGGACATCACGCGGTACTTCTCGCGCCCCGAGAACCAGACGGCGCTCGAGCCTGAGCTACAGGCCGAGGTTCAGTTCGGCTGGGACAACAGCAAGGGCCACGAAGCCGCCGACATCTTGGCCAACGTCCGGACCTTCCTCGACCACGACGTCGAGTGGCGCGAGGGCGGTGAGCCCCTCGTCGCTGAGTTCCGCGAGGAGGCCGTGAAGGTTGCTGCGCCCGGCGCAGCAGCGCTGGGCGAGTCCGCTGAGCTGGAGGTCGAGGCCTGGGAACTGGCCTTCAACGACGACTGGATCGCAGCCAGCCAAAAGCTCGAGGACGCTGCTCGTGCGGTGGGCAAGGGTGGTGACGCCACCCGGGGGTATCGCGGGCTGCTCCTGTACCTGGCCGGCGTCTGGCTCAGCCTCGGCGCCGAGGGTGAGGCGCACCGCGCCCATGCCCGGGAACTCGTTCGCACCGCGGCGCGGGCGTCGACACGTGGCACGTGGCTGAAAGAGATGAAGGAGCTGCCTGGTGCAGAGGAAGTGCCGCTCGCGGCCGCCGACGCGGTGGCGGTCAACAACATCGTCGCCAAGCTCACCGGGAACCTTAAGCCGAACAGAGTCAAGGAGAAGCTCGCGGAGATGCGCGAGGCTCTCGGCCAGGAAGAGGCGCCCAAGTATGAGGCCGCTTTGACCGTACTGGGGAGCCTCCTCGGCGCGGAGGCTGCAAAGCCCGCTGGTCAGGGGCGCTGTGACTCAGCCTGGCGCTGGGACTCTGCGCTCTGGATGACGGTCGAGGCCAAGTCGGAGGAGAACTCCGATGGCCTTCTGCCATTGAAGGACATTCGGCAAGCGAACACGCAGCTCGACCAACTGGCGACGGATCAGGGCGTGGACCACGCGCCCGCCGGTAGCCCGACGATCATCGTATCGGACCGCCTGACCGTCTCTCCCGAGCACGCGCCCGTCGCTAACCCGAACGTCTACCTGGCATCGACGGACGTAGTGAGTCAGATCGCCGGCGATGTTGAGGCGGTCTGGGCGGACTTGCTGGCCAGCGCCGCGAAGCACGAGGCCGTTCACGTCCTTCGGCGCCACGTGCAAGAGACGCTGGCAGAGAACGGCTGCCTACCCACGCAGGTTGTTGACCGGCTGGCCCAAGAGCGCATTCGGCCAGGCGAATGATCCAGAGTGCCGAACTGGCGGCGCGGAACCTCCAATCAGGCCGCAGAGGGGATCGACGACGTGTCTGAGATGAACGTGATGCTGAGCGGGCGGTCGCCCTCAGCGCGGCATGACCGGGCGCTCGGCCGGAGTGCGGCATGAGCAGACAATGGGGGCGAGCGCCGGGCGGGTGGCACTGCGGCCATGACGAAGGTGGAGGTCCCTGACCTGGGCTAGCCTCCCCGCGTGCTGCCCCTTCGCCGTCCTGGCCTCCTCGTGGTCGTCTCTGTTGTAGTGCTTCTGATTGGCGCGTGGCTCCTCCTGCAAGACGGCCCACTTCTGTGGCCTTGGCAAGACCTGTCCGCCGGAAACCTTGGGGGAGCACACAGCGAGTTGGTTCCTGACACCTGCGCGTTGGCGGACGCGGACTGCCTTTCCGGATCAACAGACCAGCGCCCATCTCTGGTGGGTGCTGCCTGCATCGCACTCGGGCTTGTCGGGCTCGGCTTCGCCGGCGGCCTTTCAGTGGCGAAGCGCCAGGCCAAGAGCGTCCGATGACGTTGGTGGTCGCTTAAAAGTCCCCCAACCCCGTTGCGCCACGCCCACGCGGGCGTCATGACCGCGACCGTCCCGCGGCGCCGCAGGCCTGAGTCGGTCACCCTCAGTGCGGCATGACCGGAACTCTCGGCCAGCCTCGCGCCGGCAAGCACAGTGCTATGTCGACGCCCGGGGCGGAGCTCCGGCGATGCTCGCCAGCGCCACCTGGTACCTGTCAAGGACAGTCACCTTGGTGATTCGGCGGTTCCGGTAACCCAACGGATTCTTCCGCCAACGACCATCCCGCCGAACTTCGAGTAGCCAGAGCCAGCCTTTGCCGACCTCTGTGACGGTCCCGATCCACCATCCCTGAGTGGAACCGACGCTCTTGCTCGATACCGACGACGGGCGCGAGCCTGCTCATGTCTCGGATCATGCTGCTCGTCGTGTTCAGGTCGATGGCGGCGGGCGCCGACGGCGGCCATCCTGGCTGGCTCTGCGCGAACCGCGCCTCGAACGATGTCTGTGGTCGGACTTCGTTTATGTCTCTGCAGCGGACCGCGACGAGGCCCTCGTCGAGGTATCCGCCATCGCCGATCTCCGACAGCAGCACCCACTTGCCGCCCACCGCGAGGACGAAGCCCATGAGGTTGTCGGCATTGCGCGGAGTCCGCTCAATGACCACGAGAGCTTTGGACTTCACCGCGGCACCGAGCTGATCGACCACTTCGGCGTTCGATGGCATGAACGACTCTCCCATGAGGCGCTCGCATATGGCTGGGGTTCGCACCGTCACTGCGGCATGAGCGGATAGGCCGCTGCACGACTGGCGGGATGACTATCGTTTCGCGCATGGGCGGCGATGGCACCGAACTTCACGAGCTGCCCGACGGTTCGCTCCCCGGGCCTAACGGGGTGACTTACCGGCGTACCCCCCGCCGCCTCAAACGAAGAATGTGTTCGGACCTCATCGCGGGCGGCGCGCCGGTTGTGACGTCCGTGTACCCCGAAGGTGCGCGATGGCACGAAGGGGGACCCGGCGCGTCCAGCGTCTGGACACGCGTCCGGCCAACCTTGGCAGAAGGTCGACCTCCGCCCGTGACGGGCTTGCAATGGGTCGGCCATCTTTGGGAGTCGGAGCGCGGGGAGCCACTGTTGGTCTTCGAGGGTCAGCACTAGGCCGCGTGGGCCTACGAGCTGCATGACCGAGCGGTCGCCCTCAGCGCGGCATGACCCGGAAATGGCGACCCCACCTTTGGGCCCTCCCCGGCCAGGCTCGAACTGGCTGGCTCCCTCTCCACATGCAGGACGAGGGGCCGGGCGGCAGCTCCCTCGCCTAGCGCGGGGTCCGCAGCGAGTTTGCGCTAGGCGAGGCCTCTGCTCAACCACAAGTGTCAGCGGCATGACCGGGCGGTCGCCCTCAGTGCGGCATGAGCGGGCATTGGCCACCGGGCACTATGTGGGCATGCCCGACGATGTCTGGTTCGCCGTGCGAACCGTCGTAGCCATGAGCGAGAACCAGCCATGGGGACCTCGCGACCTCGAGCCCGGTCAGATCGACTACGAGGAGCGGATCACCCTCTGGCGCGCGTCCGACGCTGACGCCGCGATTGAACTCGCCGAACGGGAAGCGGCCAGGTACGTGGAAGATCTCGGCGGCGAAGTGCTCACGTTCAGTCAGGCGTACACGCTGAGCTCGAAGCCTGGCCACGGGGCGGAAGTGTTTTCTCTCATTCGGCGAAGCGAACTCACCACCAGCGACTACCTCGACCGCCACTTCGACACGGGCACCGAGCGTCAGGTACGCGCTGATAGCTGAACGACTCCTTGCGGGATGACCAGGCGGTCGCCCTCAGCGCATGACCGGTCGGTTGCCCCTAGTCCCCTAAACCGCGAGCGAACCTGCCCGGGACTGTCCCCGACCGTCGCTACCGTGAAGCATGGCGATCATTCGCAACCCGTACGACGTCGGCGTCGGCAACAAGCCGCCAGTCCAGCGCAGAGGCCGATGCAGTTGCTGCTCCTACCCGATCCAGTGGATGCAGCTGCCAGCGGAGCCGGAGGACATCCGACGGCTGTGCGCCGAATGTGATGGTCACGAGCCGGTCGACGGCGAGTCCATCGAGCGCCGCCTCGCCCGAGCCGAAGCTCATCTGGTCTGCGTGCAGGCCCTACGGGACGCAGCGGCTGCCGACGCCGGGAAGAACGCGAGCGAAGTCCAGGAGTCGCGCCGAAAAGTCGCCTCGGCGCTGAAAAGCCGCGACATCTGGCGCGACATGGCGGCGGCTGCACTCGGAGAGCACTTGCCGCTGGAAGGCAGGTGTGACGGTTGCGCATCCCCGTGGCCTTGCGCCTCGATCCGCGCGGCACAGAAGGTGAGCCACGGGATGACGCACGATCTGCTCAACAGCGTGGCGCGCCAATCGCATCAACTCGATGAGCTGGAGCGCCGAGGAGGAGGTCGGTCCGATCCCGACGACCCTGGGCACGGAGTCTGGTGACGGTGCCCTCGGTCGGGTAGTAGCCAGCACGTGGCCGAGCGTGCGTGGCACCCAGCTGGCGCCCTTCAACGTGCAGCCCAGGGAACGAGAAGGAGAACGACCCGGACGGCCTGGCGCGCTCATCGGCACGATCGCCACCACCCGCCTGATCGAGCCGTCGCCCCCAGCGCGGCAGGACCGGGCGGTCGCCCTCAGCGCGGCATGACCGGGCGGTCGTCCGCAGCGCGGCATGAGCGGGAGGGCTCGGGTGGAGGGCCGGAGAGTCTCCTACTTGGTGTTTCGCCAGCCGTGCTGCTGTTCGGCTTGTGGCTGATGCTGGCCGCCAGCCCGCTTCTGAGGCCGTGGGAGCAGGTGACGGACGCCGATCTAGAGAACGTGCGCATCGTCCCGCCCGAGAGCTGCGGCTTCGTCTGCAGTCTCCGCTCGACGGACAAGAATTCGCTGATCGGCGCTGCGCTCTTAGCCCTTGGCCTTGCTGGGCTCGGCTTCTCTGGCTGGTCGCTGGTGGCGGAACGGCGGTCCGGCACCAGCTCGAAGCCGTCCTAATGACGCCCCAGGTCGCCTGATCACCCTCAGCGCGGCATCAGCGGACGGTGGAAAGCAGGCGTGCGTGAGGTCACCACGTCAGCCACTCGCTGAGCCCACCGTAGTCTGGAAGGGGCCGCACTACGCTCCTACAAATGGACAGATCCACCCTTGTAGCTGAAGTCCTGGCGGGCCTAGTCATCGTGGTGATCAGCGGCGCGGCTGCTCTAGTTCTAGGGCGTGGACGCGCTAGACGCCAACTTGGTGACCCTGTCTCTGTCACTGTGCGCCAATCTGGCCGCAACAAGATGTGGACGTGCGCGATCTCGGGCGCCATGCCTACTGGAGTGCCGGAGGGGATGTCGAGAGGAATGCCTCCGAGCGACGTACGTGCATGGCTGGACAGCAGGGGCGCTATCGATTTGAGCCAATCGGATAAGGAGGTCGTCGTTAGGTGCCGGGGTCCGAAGACGGTCGTAATCCGCGACATGCACGCAGAAGTACTGCAAGAGTCGCGCGCAATCGACGGCACACGCCTGACGTGCCCGCCGGCGGGCGCGCAGTCCTTCACCGTGCTGTTGGCGGAGCTGGGTGGCGTGGGTGACGCCCCTCTCGTGGAATGCATTTACGATGAAGGTGGCTTTCGCATCAATGGCCCCGTCCCGTGGTTTGAAAGGAATATGGTAGTTATCGAGCCCGGCCAGGAGCATGTTTTCAGGGTATTTGGTCAGGTGAGCAATGCGCGGCTCGTTCGCTGGCGGCTGAGCTTGGAGGTGGATGTCGACGGGGAAATCCTGCAAATCAACGTCCCCGAAGGGAGCGCCACCTTTGGGACGACTGGGATGCCGACCGGAGGTTTCGAGAGGAAACTGGACTGGGCCTGGTACGCGGCGCCGAATGAGCCAGGGGGTTTTCAGCCAGAACCGACGTATGACTGACTCGCGAGATCGAGGCTCGCAGCACGCCATGGGCAATGAGTGGCGCGAACACCAGAACGCTCTCACCGGCTAGCAGTTCCAGGTCCACCACCGGTCATCGGTGCTCTAGCAAGGGTCGCAGCCGCGAACCAGCCTCGAGGCTGGTGAAACTTGTTTTCCTTACGCAGATGTCGGTTACCTGCCGGCACCAAGGACGCCGCTGCGCACTAAGCAGGACAGGCCGCAGGCGGCGCAACCGGGCGTTTCCCTCGGCGCGGCGGCATGACCGGGCGCTCGCCCACAGTGCTGCAGATCCGGGCGAGTGTAGCCGCCCGAGCGCGCCATGAGCGGACGATCGCCTGCCTGCCATGGTGCTCGAGAAAGTCTGTGCCGATGTCGCCGTTTCTGAGAACCGCCCGCGAGAGCCCGATAGTCGCCTGATCCATCGACGCCGTCCGGGTGGAATAGATCACCTTCCGACGACTCGTGCCGCGATCCACTTGCCGTCCTGCTTGAGCACTACGACTGACGCCACGGCTGTGGCCGGCGAGCTGGCCCATGTCACGAAGGCGTGCGCGGGCCACACAAAGGGCGCGGCTGAGTTCGGTGCTTCTGGGGCCGACGCGGCGTCGGCCCGCTGAGCCGCCGCTACCGCCTCTCCGCCACGACGGGCCCGGACACGAAGCAGAAGATCCCGTGCGGGCAACGACCACGCTTAGATGTGCAGCATGGGGTTTCTCGGCAGTCTTCTACCCGGCCTTCGAGAGCTGCGCGCGCCGCTGGCGAGTGGGTACCTGTGGTTGCTTTGCGTGGTGCTTTGGATGCATGAATGGATTGTGATTCGCAGTGCCGACACGCCGCTGATCTCAGACGCGCAACGTCTTAGTGGCTGGTTGGGACGGCCAGCCCTACTTGGAGCTGCCGCCTTTGCGGCCTACCTGATCGGAATCTTGTCCGTCGCGGCGACGGACACCTTGATCCAACGACTTGCGCGTTACCACCCTCGGTCGGCCAAGGAATCCGTCGTGGCCAACGCACCGTTGAGTGCGCGTGGCGTTGGTGCACTTCACGAACTATTGCTGGACAAGGCCGCAGCATCGCTGCGCCCTGAGCACGGCGGGCAAACGTTCTCGCAGGGAGGATCTCAGCTCCTCAGCAAGGACCCCGACGCAGAAGCACTACTTCTAGCTCTCAACTCGAGCCTTGCTGTGGTCGAGCGCCGCGCCTGGCTGTCGCGCCACATCAATCTGGAGGACGAGCTGCACGGCATTCTCGTCGACCTTGAGTTGGTACCCAGCCGGCTTCTGACTGTGCAGCCTGAGGTGTACTCGCGCTTCGATCGCCAAGTGGCGGAGGGTGAGTTCCGAGCGGCTGTGGCCGTTCCTCTCGCCGCGCTGTTTATCACTGTAGGTCTGCATTTTGCTGCTGCAGTCAGCATCGTCGCCTTAGTGGCAGCCCTGGTCTTGGCCGCCATGCTCACATGGCAAGGGCGCGCGCGCATAGTTACGGCCTACGACGATCTGGCCGAAACACTGCGCGCCTCCGGTGGAAAGGGTAGCGAAGCGTTGACCGGATTCTCCGCGAACTCGCTGAGAATCAAGGACCCAGGCTTGGATGCAGCCGAGATCAAGACGCTCGACCGCTATGCGCGAGCCGCCATAACGTCGGAACGGCCGGCGGTGGCGGTGGACTGGTTAGCGATCCTGGCGAAAACGGGGAATCGGGCCTACAACGAGCTGCTCTGCGATTTGGTGCGTGGAACGCGGAGATATGCTGACGACCCCAGGTTGCTGACTTACCTCGGTGACGGCTCACTTCATTCTGGTCGCTTAGCACTTGAATTCGCCGTGGCGCTCGCCGAGGCCCCCCTAGGCCCGGAGGCAGACGCACCGCGGGAGCGGGGTTGGGCGTTCGGCCAGGCGTTACTGAACGCAGTACGCGACGAGCGCACCCGCGAAGTGGCGCGGAGCGTCGCTCTGGAGGCGCACGCACATTTGCCGGCAGCAGAACAGGAGATGTTTAAGGCCGACCTGAGCGCGGTGATGGCGGGCGACTTGGTGCCGAGCTTCATCTACCGCAGATATGAACCTCCCCCGACGGACTCACTGACGCATCTCGCGCAACGCCTGCAGCGGGCAGTGAGTCGGCTGCAGGTCGATGCTCGGGAGCCGGGCGATCTGCTTTCTCGTTTCCCGGTAGATCAGGTCAGCGACGAAGCGTCCGCTGCGACTTGAGCGAAGCGGTGGCAGCGTCTGTGGATCTTGCTCAATTGCCAGCCCCGAGTGCCATGAGCAGATTCGTGCAGCTGTCTAGACCAACGAGCATAAGGAGCGCTCGATGTGACGGACCTGTGGTGGTCTCCGCTCATCGGCAGATGCGGGCGTTCGGAGCCGCTAGAGAGTGCTGATGTGGACGTGGTCCTCGTGGTTGAGGGTCGGGCTGCTTCCACCGGAGGGATGCCTGTAGGGGCGCCAGCCCTCGTCGGCGTGGCTCGTGGACCAGATGTGCCGGTCCCAGATGACATACCGGATGTGCAGCGACCGCGCGTTGGCGACCGCCCAGGCGGCAATGGCGTTGCCTAGCCGATGATGGCGCGCGTCCATCGGCGTGAGCATCACGTCGATCGCGTGTCCGGTGTAGTGGTCGCTGTTCGACACGTGGCCGCTCGAGCAACCGCCCGGGCAGTAGCCGCCGATGTCATAGACGTCGAAGGCCTCGGTGACGAGGTCCCTCGTCGAGCGCGTCGTCGCGGTCAGTCCGTCCGCGCCCATGGCCTCGTGCGACGGAATTCCGTCAGTGCCGACGTCGTCCTCGCTGCAGGCCAGCAGCGACTCGGCGCCGCTGCCCACCGCTTCCGACAGCGCAGCCGCCACGGGCTCCCACCGCGCATAGGCAAGCGGGTACGCCGAGTGCTGAACCGCCTGCGCTGCCTCAGTCAAGGGAACCGTCGCCCAGTCAGGTACCTGCACGAGCCGCGAGTAGAAGGTCGCGCTGGCATACACAGGATTGGTCACTTGGTCCAGGGACCCCCAACCTGCTGAGGGCCGTTGCTGGAACAGCCCCGCGCTGTCGCGGTCACCGCCCGGCAGGTTGTGCAGCGAGCTCTCCTGCAGCGCAGTGGCCAGTGCGATCACCTCGGCCCGCGGCGGCAGTCCTAGCTGTCGCCGGACGTCCACGATGATCCGGGCGTTCGCCAGCTGGGTTGCGTCCACGCGGCCACCCAGGGCGGGCGGTGCCTGCGGATCGGTGGAGTGGCCGGCGGTCATGACGAGCTGGCATCCCTGGCCACCCTCAGCTGCCCTGACCGTCAGTGCGGCTGGTGCCGCCACGACTAGTGCCAGGACGGCCACACCTAAAGCACCGCGGAACGCACTCATGCAGGTCTGTCACCACCTGGTTCCGTCAGGGCGCTGCCCTGGATCTCGGCAGGTGGGTACTGGCCAAGGTGTGCCAGCAGCGCCGTCCGGCTGTACCGCCACTCCCGTCCGATCTTGATGCCGGGGAGCCGGCCTTCACGGCTCTCCTTCAGCACCGTCTGGGTGCTGACCTTGAGCAATACCGCAGCCTCGTCGGCTGTCAGGACCTCATCCGAACCATCCATGTGTGACCACCTCAGTTCGCTTCAACTACTTCTATCTTATCCCAACTACCGCTACAAGGGCTTGACGACCATCGGTCGACACAGGCACTCTCGGCCCGTACCGGTCAAAGCGGACACCCGGGGACGTGGTCCCCGTTAGGGGGCAGCAGTGCGTACGTCGACCAGTGTCATCCGGACAGCCAGCTCACACGTCGCCCTGCGAGTCGCCGCGTCGCCGGCGATCGCGGCGATAGTGGCATCGCCCGTCTACCGGCCCGACGCCTCAACAGCGCCAGGCCGCGCAGTGATCCAAGACCTGCTGAACACGGTGGCCTTCTTCTGCATCACGTTGTCGCTCGGGGCTTTCGCCATCGGCGCTGCCACCTGGGGCATCGGCGGCCGCATGATGCACTCGAGCGCCGGCGCCGCAGCGGGGAAGATGACGATGCTCGCCGCCGTGGGAGGCGCCATCCTGCTGGGCGCGGGGCCAGCGATCATCTCCTGGGCGCTTGCGCTCGGGGCGAGGGCATGACTCGGCAGGACGCACGGTCGTGGCGTCGTCGGATCGCTTGGCTCATAACGCTGGTGGCCCTGATCGCTGCCGCGTTCGCCTTGGGCGTCCGTAGCGCGCGGCCGAACAACCGCGACAGGACGCCGCCCGGTCGGGTTGCCAGCCCGGTCACGCCCAGCGCGGACAGCGGAACCCCTAAGACTGCGGCTGTGGAGGCAGCGCTCAATGCGCTGAGCGGCCTGACCTCTCGCGACTTCGTGGTTGACGCCGCTGCACGTGCGCGAATCATCGCCGCGGTGGCTACTCGCGAGGATGCTGCCGCTGCCACCAGGTCAGGACAGCCGAGCGGGGAGGGCGGAGGCAGCGGCCCGATGGCCGCAGCCTTCGCGCCGGAAAGCGTGTCGGCATGGCGCCTCGTCCCGGTCGGCGTCCGAACGGTCGGCTGCTCGGACACCGAGTGCACGGTCGCCGTGTGGTCCGTCCAGCTGTCTGCCTCTACGGGTGAGCCGGCGGCACCCGCCCGAGCGACGTGGGCCACCACCTCGCTGCCCATGGTCTGGACTGACGCGGCCGGCTGGCGCCTCAGACTCTCTGAGCTGACGACGTCGGCCGGTCCGACGCCGGGGCTGCCTTCGTCGTCGGCCCAGTCAAGTGACCTGGACGTCGTAGCGGCGGGGCGCCAGTTCCGCCCTGTGACCTTCTCCGTCGACGGTGTGGTCGACCGATGAGCGGGCACGTGATCGCGGCGGTCCCGACGGGCATCTGCCAGCTGCCGGGCATGAAGGCCAACCCCGTGTGCGCTGCCCCAGACCTGGTGCACGGCGCCGTTGGACAACTCGCCGGCGGCGCGGTGAGCTCGGCACTCCGAGAGACTGCGGAAGCCATGATCGGCGCCGCGAAGGAGGTCGCCGGTGCAGTGGCGGCATTCCTCACCACGCCTGGCGATCTCCAGCTGACCCAGTCGTGGTTCCAGAGCAGCCTCGGCAACATCTTGGCCGCCTGCGCCAGCTATGCGGCCCTGCTCTTCATCCTCGGGATCGGCAGTGCGGTGCTCAAGTCGTCCGCGGTCGAGCTGGGGCGGGTGGTTGCCCACACCGTGATGGCCTTCGCCGGGTCGACCGTTGCCGTGGTGGTCGTCCAGATGTTCGTGCTCTTCACAGACGCGACGACGGCCCAGCTGTCAGCTGGCACGCGCACCGACATCACGAGCCTGTTCTCGCGGCTGATGGAGCCGCTCGGTCCCATGCCATCAGCCAGTCCGGGGCAGGCCGTACTCGCCACGCTGCTTGGTGCGCTGATCGGCCTAGGCATGCTCGCCGTCTACGTCGAGCTGTTCGTCCGCAGCGTCATGATCCACGTCGTCGTGTTCTTCGTGCCCCTGATGCTCGTCGGGACCATCTGGGCCCCCACGCGTGGTTGGGCGAAGCGTGGAGCGGAGTTTTTGGGGATCCTGGTGCTCTCCAAGTTCGTCCTCTTCGCAGTCATCGCGCTCGGCTGGTCGGCCATCGACTCGTTCCGAGCCGACGAGCTGGCGACATCGTGGTCGTCAGTCTTGACCGGCGTGGTGCTGGTTGCCGTTGCCGCCTGGATGCCGTGGCTGCTGTTCAAGATGCTGCCTTTCATGGAGAGCCACCTGCGGTCCGCGATGACGCGCCGCGAGGCCCAAGCGGGTCTTACCGCTCCGGCAACAGCCGTCGCCACGCCTCTGCGCACGGCGCAGAGCCAGCTCCAGCGCGCTGGACGAGTCGCGCTGGCGGTTAAGACGGGCGGCGTCTCGGCCGCCGGGGCTGCCGGAGCCGGGCTCGGGGCGCTCGGCAAGCCGAAGGCGCCACCCGCCATGGCGGGAGGGGCGGCTGCCTTTCCTGCGCCTTCGGCACCGCCACGCGTCAGCGGTGCGCCGATCAACACAGGCGCGAAGGGTAAGCCGGGGGACCGTTCATGACCGCGCAGGCGCCAGCGGCCGAAACGCTGACGGTCGAGTTCGGTCCGCTCGAGCAGCGTGGAGTCGTGTTGGGCGTCTCCGTTCCGGGACTTGCCGTGATCGCCGGCTCGGTGCTCGGCTGCCTCCTGTGCCTGCTCGTAGCAGGCGGGACCTGGGGACTCCTCGTTGGGCTGGGGATGCTGTGTGCCGGCCTTGCGGCAGCCCTTGTTCAGATTCGCGGTGCCACCGCCGCAGAGTGGGCTCTGGTGCTCGCTGCGTACTCGTGGCGGATGGCGGCGGGTCGGGGCCGATGGATCTCAGCGTCCCCGACAGCGGGACGACGCCGAGCTTCGTCAGCCGGTGTGCCGCAGGATCTTCCAGCAGTTCTGCAGCGTGCCCGAACTCGCGTTGTCGGCGTGCCGTGGGGCGATCGTGAGGCCGGCATCGTCATCGACGGCAACCTCGCCGTCGGAGTACTTCGTGCTCGATCGGCGGGCGCCTTCCTGATGATGGAGCCGGGCGACCAGGCGGCACTGACCGGGCACTGGGCCGAGCTCATCGGGTCCATCGCCGACGCTGGCTCTCCGTGGGTCCGGCTGCAGTGGATCGACACCACGACCCCGGTCGACGGAGGAGCACTCGCCCGCTTCGTCGCCGACGCGATGTGCCAGTCCGCTCGGGAGATCGGCACGCCGCAGCACGAGGCTCGGGCCAGCTACGAGCGGCTGTTGCACCGCGCGGCTCCTGTGTCGGAGTCGCACGACCTGCTCGTCGCGCTCGCGATGGACCCGAGACGGGTTGCCCGGCAGGTGAGAGACGCGGGTGGAGGGGACCGAGGACTGGCCAGCGTCTGCGCCCGTGGCCTGGAGCAGGTCGCGTACAAGCTGGCGAGCGGGGAGGTCGTCGTCGACGGCATGCTCAGCCCGCGGCAGGTGGGCGAGGTCCTGCGGCGACACGTCGATCCCGGGGAGCACCGATACCAGGCGGAGATCTCGGCCGAAGGTCAGACCCCCGACCTGGCGGGTATGGACACCGAGACCGCGTGGACCTTGGTGGGCGAGGAGCGCTTCTCGGTGCACCGCACCGATGGAGCCGTGCACACGACGCTCTGGGTCAAGGAGTGGCCGCGCCGACCGTCCCGCGTCGACTTCCTCGCTCCGCTCCTGCTCCGCACCGGTTCCGTCGCACGTTCCGTGTCGGTGACCATGGCTCCGGTGGACGGCGCCGCAGCCCTGCGGGCCGCAGAGGGAGCGGCAACGGCCGACGAGTCCGATGACGCCCTGCGAGCGCGCTTCGGGGTCCGGACGTCGTCGCGCCGGCGTCGCGAGAACGAGATGGCTCATCGTCGCGAGGACGAACTTGTCGACGGCTACGACGACGTCAGGTTCTCCGCCTATATCACCGTGTCGGCGCCAGACCTGCCCGAGCTCGAGGAGGCGGTCGCGGAGGTCCACTCACAGGCCCGGGCGGCCAGGATGCGGCTAGTTCGCCTTGCTGGTCAGCAGGCGGAGGCGTTCTGGTACACCGCGCCACTGTGCCGAGGCGTGCGATGAGCCGACTGCCGAGCGCCTCGGTCACTCCCGGTGGCGGCCGCGGTTGGGTGCGTCAGCGAACGCACCGGGTCACGACCCGGCACCTGCAGGCGGCCTACCCGTTCCAGGCACAAGGCGCGATCTCGACGTCCGGCTGCCTCATCGGCATCGAGGTGAACGGCGGGGGAGCGTTCACATACTGTCCGTGGACGTTCGAGGCCGAGCAGCCGGGACTCCTGTCCAACCCCAACATGCTCGTGCTCGGCAACCAGAACGCCGGCAAGTCCACCGGGGTGAAGGCTTACCTGCACCGGCAGGTCGGGGTCTTCGGACGTCGCGCCCTCGTCATCGACGTCAAGCGCGAGTACGTGGCGCTGGCCGAAGCCTTGGGCGGCTCAGTCATCTCTTTGCGGCCTGGCGCCGGAGACGGCTGCGGTGCCCGGCTGAACCCGTTGTCGCCGTGGGCGGAGCACACCGATCGCCTCATGCTGCTGTATGCGGTGTGCGAGGTAGCGCTGAGTCGGCCGTTGACGTCGACCGAGAAGGCGATGGCGCGCATCGCACTGCGTGAGGCGGAGCGCGCCGACAGCGGGCCGACGTCCGGTGAGGCCACGCTGCCGGATGTGGTTCGGCTGCTGTTCAAGCCGACAACGGAGATGGCTGGTCAGCAAGGCGTCACCAAGCAGACGTTCGCCAGCGATGCGCGGGAACTGACCAACGGTCTCGACGAGCTGGTGTCGGGGCAGCTGCGAGGCATGTTCGACGGCCCGACCAGTGACGGCATCAGGATCGACGCGCCGTTGTTGGCGCTAGACATCGCCGACGCTGGTGGCTCGTCGGGGATGGGGATCCTGATGCTCTGCGCCACCGCGTGGCAGCGAGGGCTCATCGCAGCTGGCAAGCGCGCCGGCAAGGTCCAGCCGACGATCCACGTCACCGACGAGGCCTGGAGGGCCTTGGCCCTGGCGCGGGAGGCGGAAGCCGCTCAGGAGAGGACGAAGCTGTCGCGCGACCACAACGTCTCGTCCATCTACCTGGTGCACAAGCTGGCTGACCTGCGCGCCTCTGGCGAAGAGGGCTCGCGCGTCCGGCAGATCACCGAGAACCTGGTGGCTGACTGCGCCACCCGCGTCATCTACTCCCAACCTGCTTCCGAGATCTCGACGCTGCGCAACGTCCTCGGTCTGACCGAGACCGAAGTCCGCATCGTGACATCGCCTCGTGTGATGCGGACAGGACAGGCGCTATGGAAGATGGGCGACCGCTCCTTCCTGGTGCAGACCCTGCTGGCGCCGGAAGAGGTCGCGCTGACCACCACGCGCGACACCATGGCGTCCTCCGCTCCTCTCGTCGCGGCACGACGGGTGGCCGGATGAGCACAAGGGGATCGACGCACGCAGGGCCGGCCGTGGACCTGGGCGTGGCGGTGCTCGTGGCGATGGCCGCGACGGCTGCTGCGGCCGACGCAGTCCTCAGCTGTGCGGCCTCGATCACGAATGCTGCAACCGGTCACGGCTGGGCCTGGCACGTCGTCACGCTTCGCGCACAGACGCCCCATCATCTGGGCGGCCGCGAGGCGGGCGTCCTCGACTCGGCCGCGGTTCAGCCGACGGTGTTCTGGATCGTGAGCGCAGCGCTCACGGCACTAGGTCTCGTCGCGCTGATGGCTGGCGTGCTGGCTTGGCGACGCCGTATGCGGCCCGAGGCCGGCGCCAGGTGGGCGTCAGCTCGAGGGGAATTGCTCATGCGCGTGCCGGCCGCGCCGGAGCGTCGGCGCCATCGACTCGTCGCTGGTCGAAGCCGTCGCACGGGACGACTTCTGGCCGGGGAGGACTGCATCTCGGCCATCGCCATCGGGCCTAACGGCAGTGGCAAGACCACGTCGCTCATCATCCCGAACACTCTCGAGTGGGATGGCCCGGTCGTGATGACGACGACCAAACCGCAGGACCTGGAGGACGTCATCGCCGTTCGCTCACGTACAGGGCCCGTGTACGTCTTCGCCGCCGCTGGCCTGCCCGAGGGCAGCCTGCGAGGCGCACGGTTCCGTCAGGCGTCCTGGTCGCCGGTCGGCTACGCGGCCGACGCCACGTCGGCCGACCGCATGGCGGAGTGGCTCTGCGAGGCGTCAGGGCTGGCGCGCGACGACCGGGCTCGCGCGTGGGTGCTGCAAGCCCGAAAGCTGATTAAGCCCCTGCTCATGGCGGCTCATGCTTCTGGCGGGGGGACGAAGCAGTTCGTGCAGTGGATCTACGACGGTCAGGCCGCCGTCGAGCGAGTCGGTGCAGTTCTGGCGGAGCAAGCCGCCGTCACCGGTGCGGCCGAGTGGACAGAGGCCAAGCGCGAGTTCATGTCGACGTGGGCCATCCACGACGAGGGAGTCGGGTCCGTGCTTTTCACCGCCTACGGCATCGCTGACGCGTACTCACGAAGCGCAGATGCCGCGGTCGGCGAGCCGTTCGACGTGGCGCAGTTCCTCGAAAGTGGCAAGGGACGGCACGCCACGTTGCTGATCGTCGCGCCGGAGTCGGACGGTGATCGCTTCGCGCCCGTGGTGACCGCGCTCTTGGCTGCGGTGGTGCACGCGGCGGAGCACCGCGCGGCCGCTCTGGGCGGGCCTCTCCCTTCGCGACTGCTGCTCGCGCTGGACGAGGCGGCCAACGTGCTGAGGTTTCCGCGACTGCCTGCACTCCTCACTACGGCCCGCGGCAACGGCATCCAGCTGCTGCTGGCGTACCACGACCTCGGGCAGCTCGAGCACGCGTCGGGATCGCGGCAGGTCGCTCGGACGATCCTGTCCAACGCGAAGCTGAGGATCCTGCTCCCCGGAGTCGGCGATCTCGAGACGCTGCAGTACTTCTCGCAGCTGCTGGGACGCTCCCGCGTGAAGTCGTCGTCAGTCACGCGAGCGGCTGACGGGGCGCGCTCTACGTCGACGTCCGAGTCGCAGCGCGAGCTCGCGCCGCTGCACACCCTGCGCGAGCTGCAGGCCGGGCAGGCGGTGGTCGCCTACCAGAACCTCGCGCCGATGAGGATTCGACTCCGGCGCAGCTTCGCGGATCGCGACCTGCGCCGCCTCGTCGCCGTCGCTAGCAGAGCAGGAGCGCCTCGTGACTGAGTACATGAACCACACGACCGGGGAGATGCACCAACTCACGGACGTCGACGGCGTGGCTCGCGCGCTGCTGGCCGAGCAGGCCTCGACTGCGCGCCTCGCCCTGCACGTCGAGCGGGTCTCGGAGGAGCTGCGCGAGTGGCGCGAGACGTCCGCTGTGGCGGTCTCGACGGAGTACCAGGACGAGGACGATGACTGGGCGCCGTGGAACTGGCGGCGCATGCCGGACGACGCGGCGCGAGCCGCCATGTCAGCGTTACGCGAGTGGGTGGGCTGGCTGCGTCATCGCTACCCGGTCGCACAGATGTTGCCGCCCTGCTGGCCGCGTCACCCCGAACTGATCGAGGAGCTCTCCGCGCTCCACTGGGCGTGGCGCGCGGCCTTCCACGGTGACGATCCCCGTCCGACAGCGCCGGCCGACTTCCACGCCCACTACCTGCCTGGTGCTCTCGAGCGCGTGAAGCGGTGGGGCGTCGTGTGCGGAGACCTTCACGAGCCGCGGGCCGCGGGCGTCTACGGGCCGGTGCCGCCGCCGTCCACAGCCGTGCTGGACGAGGGAGCAAGGGCGCAACAGAGTGCGATGCCAAGAACCTGGACCGAGGGGTAGTTGATGACGACAGACATAGAACCGCAGCAGGTAGGCGAGCGCCTGAAGGAGGCGCTGCTGGAGCTGCGCGCTCTGGTGGCCGGTGGGGCAGCCGCCGTGCCGGCGCCGGTCGCCTTCGCCGTGGGCGACGCGCTCGAAGCGGTGGAGCTGGCGTTGGGTTCGGCTGGTCACGTCGGGCTGCTGGCACCCCAGCCCACGCAGCCGCCCGCGAGTCGCGAGGACGCATGCCGCAGGCTCGCAGCGGTCCGCAACGGGCTCCTGGAGGTCGCCGGGTCAGCGCCGGCGGCGGCGCGCACGGAGATCGCGGTGGCGGCGAGCATGCTGTGGCCATGGACATCTCCCGCGCAGGTGGACCTTGCGGAGCGCACTTGGTCTGGGCAGGGGGTGCGCCTTGGCGCGGACCGAGACGGCTGACGGAGGCGATGAGGTCACCTACGGCACCGAGACGCACCGCCTGGCCGACGCGCTCATGGAGCTGCACAGCGTCTCGTCCGAGTTTCGACCGGCCGAGAGCGAGCTGGTGGCGACGTTCCGCAACATGGTCGTCGAGGCGGTGACGGACCTTGTTGCCGTCGCAGCCGGAGGTGCGCCGAGGCGCCGAGCGCTCAGCAGCGTAGACGACCTGCAGGTCGCACCGACTGCCTTCTTGTCTCGGGCGCTCCGCGCCTACCCGCGGCTTGCCATCGCCGAGTCACTCAGCCCCGCGGACGCCTTCGCCGCGCACGACCTCAGCCCGACGACTGCGTTGTGGCAGCGAGCGGCACGTCATGCCCTGACGAGTGCGCACATCGCTTGCTCGCAGCCGACGCTGCCGACAGTCCCCGGCGAGCGGACGACGGTGATCGCCGACCTCGCTGCGATCGCGCAGGTTGCTGCCGCGATGGACGGCGCTCTGCAAGGTGCCTTCCGAGCCCTCGGCGATCCACGGGCGGCGGATCTGGAAGCGGCGACGCGCGTAGCCATGCCCGTGATCTGCCGTGAGGTCCGACGCCAGCACGACGTCGTCCAGGGTGACCGCGCCTGGGACTCGGTGCCGCTACCCGGTGCTCCCCGACCGCTGGTCGTGGGTCGCCCCGGAGACTTCAGGCGGGCGACGGTCCGGCTCCGTCGTCTGCTGGACGTGACCAGTGGGCAGCTCGACGTCCGCGGGATAGCGGCGATCGTCCAGGCACAAGCCCGGGACCACTTCCGAATGCACGAGCTGCTGGCGGCTCACGCGCAATGTGTCGGCGTCAGCACCCCACGTGAGGTGGTGTCTCACAGCGTCGCTCACCTTGAGATGGCGCATCTGCTCGCGGACTCGTATCGCACGACGGCGCGTGTCGGGTCGCCGTTCAAGGGAGACCGACGGGCGGTGACGCAGGCGGCCGAGCTGCATCGGGGGATCTCCTCCGTCCCCCTCTCAGCCCCGCCATCGGCCGAGGTGCTCCTGTCCCTGGCCGAGCCGCAGCTGCACGTCGTCGGGGCTCTTGCGCGCAGCGTCAGCGCCGGCTTGGCGGAGGGCCGACTGCTCGTACCCGGATGGGATGACGAGTCAGGCGGTACCGCTTGGACGCTGGCCGAGCGTGCGGCGAACCCGGCTCCCCTTCGACGTCAGCTTGAGGCCATCGGACATAGGTCTTGGGCGGCCTTCGCTCTGCCACCGGCCGGCCCGCGGCTGGAGCCGGTGGGGGCCGTGCGGCATCGACTGGCCCACCTGACTCAGTGACGACCTCGGCGGTGTGCGGTCTCGTGCAGGTACGCGAGGCTCGGCTTCGCCTGCACGACGTCGGCAGGGACGTCCTCGAAGTCGAAGATCCCCAGCGGGCCGGCCGGCCCGGTGACCGCGCGCGCCTGCAAGCACGCGGCCCCGAGCGCGAGGTGCTCCAGGGGTCCGCGCAGCACGAACCATTCAGCGGTGAGGATGCCTCGTTGGGCGTCGCCCAGGGAGGCGAGGCAGACCCGGGGCCCGGCAGCGACGCGCGCGTCCGGAATCAGGGAGAGCCGGTCGTGAGTCGGGAACGGATCAGCCATGTGTCCTCCTCAGCAGGCGGATGCTACTTATAGGTATGTAGACCCATAAGTAGCAAGCGCGAGACGGTCGGTCTGTGGAGGAAGCGCTGCAGGCACGGCTTGGACGGAACCTGCGAGGACTGCGCGCCGAGCGCGGACTGAGTCAAGAGCAACTGGCGGCCGTGCTGGGCGTGCATCGCACCTACATGGGCGCGCTTGAGCGGGGCCAACGGAACGTCAGCCTGCGGTCGCTGGAGCGCCTGGCCGCGGCGTTGGAAGTCGATCCGCTGGAGCTACTCAGACTCACCGACGGCACTTGATCGCCAGGCCACACTCGAACGTCTGTTCGAGTCGTGCCATCATCGTTCGATGGCTGGCGGTCCGAGCGGGTTCCCTCGACGAGCCGGCCCGACGCTGGCCGAGCGGACCGCCCTTACGCGGCAGCAGGCAGCGCCACGACGGCACTGCTGGGTCGACGGCCCGGCCGACAGCCCCGGTCCGTGGCCCGGCCTCGTGGTCGAGTGGCGCAAGGAAGGCGAGGTGTGGGTGGCTAGGACGGTCTACGTAGTTACCGAGCGGAAGGCCCCTCCAGTCCTGGTCGAGCAGTGGCTCTCCTCAGATCGGGTGCGTGCCGCTGACTAGCCGTCTGGCGGTCTGACTCTTCAGGTCCTGCGGGCGGTGCGACAGATGAGGCGTGCGACGTGCCCCCATTGGCCTGGTCGCTGGGTCACAGCCTTCTGGCGTGTTCGGTCCGGACGGCTAAGACCGGTACGGCGCCTGGGGGCTGACTGGAGTCGGACAGCGACCGGACAGGGCGCAGCCAGGCCGCCCGCGGAGCCTGTGAACCTCGCGATGGACCGGAAGCCGTCCAGGCCCACGCCACAGTGACAGGCGAAGGAAGTATTCGAAATGGTTGATTCGCGGTTCAGCGAACCGAGGTCGGTATGGGGAGCGAGTTCGACGTGACCACCACCGGCCCCTTTCATCGGAACCCCCCTCAACCGCAACTGATCCGCGAGAGATACCGACCAGGCGTTCCCGGGCCGAAGGGGCACGTCGGCTGGGTAGTCGCCGCTTCCTTGACATGCGGACTTGTCGCTGCCCTCCTTCTTGTCGCTATGCCGACCATCCCGGCAGAACCGAGCGCGCTTACCGGTGGGGTGTTGTGCGGCTTCGCTCTAGGTTGGGCGATGCTGGCTGTGCTGTCCGTCCGCTTCACCGACCAGCAGCAGCGATGGGCTTGGGTTCTGGCCCTGTTCATGGGTCTCGGTGGACTGCTCCTCATCACATTCGGTTCGGCTGTGAACGACATGCGCTGGGTGTGGCCCCCGGTCATGCTCGCGCTCGCGGTCTGGTCAGCGGTGCATATCCGTGCAGGTATCAGCAGTCCGTTGGGGCGATGGCTCCTCTACCCGGTGATCGGCCTGATGGCGGTCGTCTCCATCGGGGGCGGCTACGAAACGGTTCGTGCCGCAACGGCAGCGAGTGCTGAGAGGCCGGGCCAGCTGATCGATGTGGGAGGGCGCCGACTGCATTTGCACTGCACTGGCTCCGGCAGTCCCACGGTCGTGCTCGAGCCGGGCGCGGGCCTGACGTCCTCGAGCATGGCTTGGATTGCACCGGCGATTGCCCGTAGTACGCATGTCTGCGTCTATGACCGCGCCGGCAGCGGATGGAGCGATTCGGCTGATACCGCCCAGGACGCGGCGCAGATCGCAACCGACCTGCACACAGTGCTGCATCGCGGGAAGGTTCCCGGACCATACGTGCTGGCCGGGCACTCTTTCGGGGGGCTGTATGCCCTGACGTACGCCGCTCGCTACCCAGGTGAAGTGGCCGGCATGGTGCTGATCGACTCCACAGCGCCGGCGGCGGGGCCGATCTCGGGCACTTCATCCACCGGCTCCCACGACCTAATGGGCCGCGCCTCGGCACTGCTCGCGAGCACCGCCCAGTTCGGACTTGCGCGGATCGCAGCCAGTCTCGACTACGGCACATTGCCACCGCGGTCTCGGGATGATGCGCGCGCGACCGCTGCGACCGCCCAACATATCCGCGGCACGGTTGACGAGTACCTTCAAGCCCGCGCCTCGGCCGCACAAGCCGCCACGCTCACCTCCTTCGACGACAAGCCCCTGTTCGTGCTGACTGCTGGCCAAGGCGCTGCGCCCGGGTGGATGGGCAAGCAGAGCAAGCTGGCCGCCCTGTCGACCAACAGCGCGCACAGCGTCGTCGAGGGCGCCAGCCACGTCGACCTCGTCCTGGACGAACGATCCGCGGCCATCACGAGCCAGGCGGTCCGGGACGTAGTCGCTTCGGTACGCACTGGACAACCGCTAAGGAACTGAGCTCAGGGGCGTCGACCACAATATGAGTCGGCCGCCCCGCCGTAGTCTTGCCGTTGATTGGGCGGCTGGCGACTCCCGCCGCTTGATGGGTCGAGTCTCAGTAGACGCTGCTCTGCAGCGTCACACGGTGCATTCATCCGAGGCGCTGGACGAGCGGCGCTCTGTGAGCGCCGGTGGCGCGACCTGGTCCGCGCGGGCCTCCACCCAATCTTGCGTCACCGAGTGGACGCCGTTCGCCGCCAGGCGCAGGCCAGCCGCGGGCTCATACGCGTCACGGCCAGAGTTCTCGAGCCGCGCGGTAGCTCGGCATCGTCGGCGGCACGCGGGCGGGCGAAGTCGCCTGATGGTGATCTGTCGCCAGCCGGTGCGCCTTCCCAGGCGTCGGACGGGATATCGCCGACACGGGCGGCGCACCGTCGCGCCACGGTCGCCAGCTCTACGAAGAGGTGTGGCCCCCGTGTCCGTACTCGTCACGGCGCCACAGCATCAGGGCAAGCATGGCTGGCAGCATGAGCAGGTGGCCGCCGGCGATCATGGCGCTCCCGGACATGGCGCCGGCCCAGACCGCCGGCAGGAGCACCGCGAACGGCAGGAACATCGTCGCGCTCATCTCGAGGACGGGACGCCAGAGGTGGCCGCGGTAGCGCATCCATGCGGCCATCCCGACACTCATGTCGGTGGCCATGACCAACGCCATCACGATGGCGCGGTTCAACGCATCGGCCAGTCCCACGGCGCCGAGGCCGACCTCCCACAGCGGGTGCAGGGCCATCATCCCGACCACCATGGAGATCACCATCTCGACGTAATGTCGGGCGAACGCGCCCCAGGCAGTGGGGGCGGGAACGTGTGGCAGCTCGGCGTTGCGCTGGCGGAGTCTGCTTCCAAGCTGGCTGTTGCGCGTCATGGGGCGTCCTAGGGTCGGGGGAGGGGATGTGGGTCGAAGCGACGTTGATGAGGGCTCGCGCCGCAGAAGGGGCGGAGTGGTCGCCCCGCGAGGTGAAGGCGCTCAATCGGCTGGCGCCTACCTGGATGCCATGGCGAGGGGCCTGGCGCTCTGGGCTGCGAGCGCGTCGGCCAGCCATGCGGCGTCGTCTTGGACGAAGCCGAGCAGGGCCGAGCCTCGGGTGTGCTGCCATGGCAGGCCGAGGAAGGCGAGTCCTGGCTGGCTGGTCAGGCCGCGGGTGTGCCGGACGTTGCCGGCGGTGTCCACCACGCCGGGGACGTCGAGCCAGTTGTAGTCGGGCCGGTAACCGGTGGCCCACACGACCGATGATGGGGTGGTGCTGGTGCCGTCGGCGAAGTGGACGCTGCGGCCGCTGACGTTGGTCAGCCGCAGCCGAGGAGTGATGGAGGCGCGGGCGAGGTCGCGCGGCCGGGTGCCGATGACCAGGTCACCCCGGCGTCGCATCCGACGTGCGACCAGCGAATCCGCGGGCTTGGTCAGCGCCCCGGTCCGGGTCAGCCACCAGAACAGGTCCTGACCCATGACGCGCTGGGGCAGCATCGGCGGTCGGGAGCCTGCGGCGAGGATGACGGGTCGGGTCGCGGCGAGCTCGAGGGCGATCTGGAGACCGGAGTTCGCGGCGCCGACCACGACGACCGGTCCGTCGGGGAGCTGGTCGGGGTTGCGGTACTGCGACGAGTGCAGCGTGGTGATGCTGGCGTCCAAGGCCGTGGCGACGTCGGGCACGTGCGGCGTCTGGAACGGGCCGGTGGCAACGACGACCTGCCGGGCGGTGATGACGCCGCCGGTCGTCTCGGCGACGAACGTCTGGCCATCCCGGGTCAGTCGGGCCACCGTGGTGTTCAGCCGGACGGGCAGCTCGAAGGCGGTGGCGTAGCTGCGCAGGTAGTCGGCGACCTCGTCCTTGGTCGGGTAGCTGCCGGCGGGCGCGGGGAACGCCACGGCGGGCAGGGCGTCGTACTCGGCGGGGGTGAACAGGCGCAGCGAGTCCCAGCGCGACCGCCACACGTGGCCTACCTCGGGGCCGGCCTCCACGAGCAAGAACGTGCGCCGCTGCTGGCGCAGGTGCCATCCGATGGCCAGGCCGGCCTGGCCGGAGCCGACGACGAGCACGTCGACGTCGGCGCCAGCGGTGGTCTGGTGGGCTGTCATGGCGGTCTCCTTGGGTGGGGCGATGTGGTGTCTCACAACACGTGGGGCAGGCGGGGGCCGGACGTGTTCAGCTCGTGCGGGTACCCGACAGTTCGACCGGCTCCTCCCCTCTGCCTGCGGTCGAGCGAGGGCTGGTCGGACAGCGCAAGGACGAGCCCGAGCGCGAAGGTGAAGGCGATGACGAACATTGTTGGCTCCGTGGTGTCGGCTGCTCCGGGGTGGAGCGGGAACGACTCCAGGCTGCGGTCGGCGAGAGCCTGCTCGCGCCGGCACAACGGCCAGGTTTCGTCACCCGGGCGTTCGTCGGCCGAATGCACGCCAACGGTCTCCGGGCGTACCGGCGTAGGTGCGCCACACGTGCCGCCACGGGACGACGGCGATGATGAGGAGCACCAGCGAGCAGCTCAAGGCCGTCTCGGCCGTACTGGCGTCGATGTCGCCTGCGGCGTACCGGGGAAGGGCGACCAGCCCGAGCCACGGACCTTCCAGACCGTCTCAAGGACCAGCAGCGGCAGCATCCACACGGGATGGCGCAGTCCGAGGAAGGCCAGGATCGACATCGCGGTAAGGATGCACAGGGTCACGCCCTCGAACAGCGGCATCGTGTGCGCGGCAGGGAGCAACGGCCACTTCACCAGGGCCAGGCCGACTGCCATCAGCAGGTAGCCGGCGCGCATGGCGTACAGGCGGGTCAGTGGCAGGTCGTCGCGTCGGTGCGTCGTGCCGCCGGACGACCGGTCGAGGGTCTCGCTGATGGCGGTCGCATGGGTGACGGTGGACATGGCGTTTCTCCTGGTCTGGTGAGGCCGCGGGGGCGGGTGTCAGGCCCAGCGGGTGAGCGCGACGGCTGCGGCGCTGACGGTGGCCAGGGCCAGGCCGAGCAGGACCAGGGTGCGCGGGCTGCCGGGGTGGCCGGGCAGGTCCAGCTGCGCGGTGGGGTAGTCGATCATTTTGGCCGCGGACTGTGCGGTGCGGTCGCCGGACCGTGAGGCCAGGTAGGTCAGGGCGCCGTCGAAGCCGGGTGCGGAGGCTTGCATGGCGTCGACCGAGACGTGGTGGGCGGTGGCCCAGGCGCTCAGTCCGGGGTCGAGGTCTGCGGTGCCGCCGGCGCCGGGGACGGCGAGCCGGTCGACCGTGGTGTCGGCGAGGGTGTTGGTGGTCAGGACGAGGCCGTGCCGGGTGGTGATGGCGCCGTGGTCGCTGAGCGGGACGGCTCGGGCGGCGTAGGAGACGTCGTAGACCTCGAAGGCGCTGGCCACGTCGATCTCGCCCATGCCGTCGCGCAGGGCGATGCCCAGGGTGGGGCGTGCCAATGGCATGAGGGCGTTGAGGGCGACGGGCCAGTCGCTTCCCGCGAAAGACTGGGCGGGGATGGTGGTGTCTCCGTCGAGCGACCAGCCGGGGTAGGCAACGCTCGCGCCGACCTTGGCGGCCTCGGCTCGGCCGGCAACGTCGGCCATGACGCGCAGGGCGCCGGGGATGCCGGAGGTGACACCGGCGGTCGTGGTGATCCGTCCGTCCTGGACGTCGCGCTGGCCGCGGACCCAGTGGACCTGGGGTCGCTGCTTGCTCAGTGCGCCGATGCGGGACCAGTGGCTGGTGGCGGTCCGCCCGTCGAGCAGGCCGGTCGCGGCCAGGACCCGCGCGCCGGCGCACACTCCGAGGATGTGCGCACCGGCGTCGGCCTGTTGCGTCACCCAGGCCCGCAACGCCTGCTCCTGCTCGCCGTCGGGGGCGTTCACCGCAGGTACGACGACGACGTCGGGCTTGGGCGCGCGGCCGCTCGTGGTGTCGGTGAACGTGTAGGTCGGGACGATGGCGGGGCCGCCCTGTGTGGGGGCGGGGTCTCGGGTGGCCGCGACCGTGTAGACGAGGAACTGCGGCGAGCTGGCGAAGACCTCGTACGGACCGAGGGCGTCGCTGGTCACGGTCCCGGACGCCCCGAGGACGACGGCGACGACGTACGGGGCGCCCTTGGACGGGTGGCTGACGGGCAGGGGCTCGTGGTGTGCGGTCGGCATGCTGTGCTCCTGGCTGTTGGTGGTGCGCAGTCCGGCGACGGCGATGCCGGCCAGCGCGACGAGCGCGAGGACTGCGATGGCGATGGCGCGGATGGTGCGGCGCCGGGGGGAGGACATGACGGTCTCCGATTCTTCGGACGTGGCGGGTTCCTAGCGGGCGGCGGCGACGACCTCGGCGATGGCGTGGGCGGACAAGGCTGCGCCGGTGGGGTCGTCCAGGAGCGCGGTGTGTGCCAGTTGCGCGACGACGTGCCGGGAGTTGGTCGACAGCGCGGCCATCTCGTCCTGCGAGGTTCCCCAGCCGGGGGTGTTGTCGACGGTGTCCTGCGCGGTCACGACGACCAGTGGCGTGACGCCCATCGTGGTGAGCGCCTGGGCCTGACGGAACGCGGTGGGCAGCATGACCTGCTCGGCGCGCATGTTCCGCAGCGCCCGGGGGCTGACCGCGAACCGTGCCGCCTGGGCTGCGGCGTCACCGGGGAGGCCAGGGGTGAACACCGGGATGGCGGCGTGCCAGATGCTGGTCCGGGCCAGGCTTGGGGCGACGGCGGCGACGCGGCGCACGACGTTGTACTGACCGGTGAAGGTGGGCTGGAGCTCGACCTGGTGCGGGCTGGCGCTGTCCAGCAGGACCATCCCGGCGACCTCGTCGCGGTAGCGAGCCGTGTAGGCCAGGGCGTAGACCCCGCCGCTGGAGTGGCCGGCCAGGACGAACGGGCCGGACTCGCCGGCGTTCTTCAGCAGCGTGTGCAGGTCGGCGACGACATGGGCGGCGTCGCTCGGGTGGGGTGAGTCCTCGCTCCAGCCCTGCCCGGCGCGGTCGTACGCGCAGACGCGGGTTGTCGCCGCGACCTGCGGGGCGATGCGCGCCCAGTACGGCGAGGTCTCCTGCAGGCCGTTGAGCAGGACGACCGTCGGGCTTCCGGTGCCGGAGCAGTTCAGGTGCAGGCGGTAGCCGCCCACGTCGACCATCCGGCCCGGGGCGGCACTCATGGCCGCGTCGGCCGGCTGCGTCGCCACCTCGAACACCCCGCCGGCACCGGCCAGCAGCATCAGGACGGCGGCCGGGTAGACGAGCATCGCGCGCCGACCGCCGATGTGACGTCGCGCGCTGCGGGCGACCCAGATGGCGAGGACGACGAAGCCCGGTGCCCAGATCCACGTCAGGCGGGTCATGGTCGGCTCGCCGGGGTTGGCCAGCAGCAGTGCGACGCCGCTGACGCTGAGGATGGTGGCCGGGATGGGCGCCCATCGCTGGGGGCGGCTGGTCAGCTTGACGCTGGCGGCGGCCAGCAGGGCCCACCCGGTCGCGAAGCCGACCAGGGCCGTCGCCACGACCGTGGCCTCACTGCTGCCAGCGGCTGGTCCGAGGGTCAACGCCGCGGCCACCACGACCCCGAAGGCGAGGGAGGCGGCGACGACCTTGCCCAGCGGTCCGTCACCGGAAGGCGCTTGCGCCTCCCTGGTCGGGTCGGTCGCCCCGGCGGCCCCGGCGGGCGCGGCGGACCGCGTGGACCTGGCCGTCTGGCTCGGGCGCTGGGGCTGCGTGGTCGTCATGACGCTCTCCTTGGTGGGCCTTGCGGGGGGTGCGTGGCCGCTGTCACCACGGTGGTCGGGTTCGCTGGTGGTCGCCCCGGTCACATGGCCAGGACCGTGGGATTGCGGTGCTGGTGTCGGCTGGGTGCCTGGGGTGCCGGCGGTCAGCCGCGGAACGGAGCGGTGCGAACGGCGAGGGTGAACCCGCCGTAGCGACGCAGGTACGCCGCACGGCCCTGCGGCACCCTGCGGGCCTCGTCGCGGAACGCGGCGGTGAACTCGCGCTTGAACCCGGCTCGCGGGTGCGCGGCGACCACGTCGTCCAGCACTGCCGGGGACAGCTGCCAGGAGCGCAGGCCGACGACGTCGACTGCGGCTCCGGCCGACAGAAGGTAGGCGACCGGGCCATGGGTCAGGGTGACGCCCGGGCTGTGGTGCAGCGTGATGGCGCTGAGGAGCGTGTCGGTGGCGGCACTCGACAGCCCGACCTGCTCGGCAACCTGCCGGGCGGTGCGCGCACTGGCCAGGGTGAAGTCGACCGGCCGCTCGGGGCTGCGCAGGCCGACGTCGTGCAGCAGCGCTGCGGCGTACAGCACCTCGTGGTCGATCTCGAGCCCCTCGAGCTGGCCGACCGCGGCGCCGAACGCGAAAGTGCGCTCGGAGTGGTTGAGCAGCGCCGGGGTCAGCCGCTGGCGGGCCACGTTCAGCGCTGCCCGGGTCAGCGCGGAGTCCGGCGCCGCCTTGGACCGCACGGGCGACGTCTGGCGACGTCCGGAGTTCAGCCGCATCGCCATGGCCAGTCGTCCGGTGAGGTTGGTGACCAGGGCGGCCATCAGCGGTCCGGCCAGCTGACGTCGCTCCGCGGCGCTCAGCTGCCCGCCGGTGCGCTGGACCCACTGGTAGGTGCCCAGGTCACCAGCCGGCGCAGGCGGTGCGGCAGGTCGCGTGCCGTCCGGCTGGCTGGGCCGCGGGCTGGGCCCCGGATGGTTGGGATCCTGCTGGCTGAGGGCCGTCTGGGGTGCGTCCGGCGGGGTGGGGTCGTCGTGCGATGCGCGGGTCATGTCAGCTCCGGTGGGTCGTCGTGGTGAGCCGGTGTCCGGCTGCTGGGTGCGGGCGTCCGGGGTCATGGCTGGTCACCGGGCCTGGACGGTGAAGGGGGCGGTGATGACGTGGCCGTCAGCGAGGCGGAACTGGGCCCACAGCTTGTAGATGCCCGCGCTGTGGAATCGGAAGTGGGCGTCCAGCTGGGGGCCGAACCGGGTGCCGGGCAGGGCGAAGACCGGGTCGCCGTGGGAGTTCTCGCCCTCGGCGTGCTCGTGGGCGAAGTCGCCGCCGTCGGCGCGCAGGACCACGATGTGCCCGGCCGCGGCCAGGTAGGGCTGCAGGTCCTCGACCGGCTTGCCGGTGCTGGCGTCGGTGAAGGAGAACGTCAGGTCGGACGTCGCGTCGGCGTGGGCCTGCCCGGACAAGGTGACCCGCACCCCGTCGATGACCTGCTGGCGCGGGCCGGCGGTCAGCTCGGCTGAGGTGTTCGTTGAGGTCTTCGGGGTCTGGTCGGCGACGGTGATGGTGTGCCGGTCCAGGATGTTGTTCATCGAGCCCTGGCGGGCGAACTCGGTGTGGATGTCGTAGGTGCCGGCGGTGGGGAACGTGAGCGTGACGGCGAGCTGGCCGGGGCGTCCGGTCGGTTCGGGGTGGACGTGGGCGAACGTGCCGAGGTCGTGGCGGGTCACGATGAGGTGCATCCACACCTCGTGGGTGCGGGTCAGATCGGTCACCGGGGCGCCGGTGGCGGTGTTGCGCAGGGTCAGCAGCAGGCGGACGGGCTGACCGGGTCGAGCGGTCGCCGGGACGGCGTACTGGACGGTGACCCCGGCGACGCCGGCGTCGACGGGCGGTACGTCGGTCGTCATCATCACCGTCGTCGACGGGCGCATCGTCATGCCGGTGCCCTGCAGCCAGGCGAGCTGGCCGTTCATCCCGTGCCCGGCGGCGTCGGAGCGGCTGGCGACGGTGAACCCGGCGCCCAGGGCGATGGCCACGACGGCGATGCCGGTCAGGAACGCCCACTGGGTGACGCGGTCGCGCAGCGGCGGACGCAAGATCTCCTGGACCGTGGCCGGACGGCGGTAGCGGCGCAGCCGCAGCGCGTTGGTGACCACGCTGACCGAGCTCATCGCCATTGCCGCGGACGCCAGGACCGGGTCCAGCAGGATGCCGTGCCACCAGTACAGGGCGCCCGCAGCGACCGGGATGAGCGCCAGATTGTAGACGAACGCCCATCCCAGACCCTGCTTGATGGTGGTCACGGTACGGCGGGACAGCGCGATGGCCGAGACGATGCCGCGCAGGTCGCCCCCGACCAGGGTGATGTCCGAGGCGGCCACGGCGACGTCCGCGCCGGTACCCAGGGCGACGCCGAGGTCGGCGGCGGCCAGGGCGACGGAGTCGTTGATGCCGTCGCCGGCCATGGCGACGACGTGGCCCTGGCGCTGCAGGGCGACGACGTGGTCCGCCTTCTCCGCCGGCAGCACCTCCGCGACGACGTTCTCGATGCCGACCTGGCGGGCCACCGCAGCGGCGGTGGCGGCGTTGTCGCCGGTCAGCATCCACACCTCCAGCCCGAGTGCCTGCAGCTGCGCGACGGCCTCCGCGGACTCAGGCTTGAGCGGGTCGGCGACCAGGAACACGCCGGCCGCCTGACCGTCGACCGCGACGAGCATCGGCGTGGCGCCGTTGCGGGCGCCGGCGGTAGCCGCGGCGTCCAGGGCGGTGTGGTGGACGTCGTGGGAGGCCAGCAGCCGGGCGTTGCCGGCCAGCAGGCGGTGCCCGGCGACGGTGGCGTCGATGCCGTGACCCGGGACGGCCTGGAACGCGGTCACCTCAGGCAGCGGCAGGCCGCGGTCACGGGCTGCGGCCACGACGGCCTCGGCGAGCGGGTGCTCGCTGCCGAGCTCCGCGGCGGCGAGCAGGCTGAGCAGCGCGTTCTCGCTCAAGTCGCCGACGACGGTGGCCCCGGTCAAGGTCGGCTTGCCGCGGGTCAGGGTGCCGGTCTTGTCCAGGACGACCGCGGTCAGTCGGCGGGCCTGCTCGAGCGCTTCGCCGGACCCGATGAGGATTCCGAGCTCGGCGGCCTTGCCGGTGCCGACCATGATGGCCGTCGGTGTGGCCAGGCCCAGGGCGCACGGGCAGGCGATGATGATGACGGCGATGGTCGTGCCGATGGCCAGCGTCCAGCGGCCGTCGTCCGGCCCGAACACCGCCCAGGCGGCGAACGTGAGCGCAGCAAGTGTCAGGACGACCGGGATGAACCATGACGAGACCTGGTCGGCGAGGCGCTGCATCGGCGCCTTGGACCCTTGGGCGTCCTCGACCAGGCGCACGATCTGCGCCAGCGTGGTGTCCTGGCCGACGGCGCGGGTGCGGACCAGCAGGCTGCCGGTCCCGTTGAGGGTGGCGCCGATGACGACGTCTCCGGCGGCCTTCTCGACCGGCAGGCTCTCCCCGGTCAGCATGGACTCGTCGACGTTGGACGAGCCGTCCTCGACGACCCCGTCGACCGGGACCTTCTCTCCGGGGCGGACCCGGACCAGGTCGCCGACCACGACGTGCTCGACGGGGATGTCGACCTCGGTGCCCTCGCGCAGCACCCGTGCGGTCTTCGGTGCCAGGCCGACCAGCGCCTTGATGGCCGCGGCGGTCTGCTTCTTGGCCTTGCCTTCCAGCCAGCGACCCATCGTGACCAGGGCGAGGATGACCAGCGAGGTCTCGAAGTACACGTGCAGCGGCAGGCCCCACGCCTGGGCCTGGGCCGGCCACAGCGTCGCGAAGGTGCTGTACCCGTAGGCCACCAGGGTGCCGAGCGCGACCAGCGTGTTCATGTTGGTGGCACGGTGGCGGGCGGCGGCCCACGCCTGGGCGTAGAAGTCCTTGCCGGCCCAGAACTGCACGACCGTGGTGATGGCGAAGATGACCGGCATCAGCCAGTCCATCGTGTCGATCGGCAGCGGCACGTACATCAGCGCCATCAAGCTCAACCCGGTGGCCAGGGTGACCTGCCACTTGCGCTTCAGCCCAGCCAGCTCGGCGTCCCGCGCCCGCTCGTGCTCCACGCGGCGCGTCTCCGCTGCGGCCGGTGTCCCCGGCTGGGCGGCGGAACCGCCGGTGGACGGCCCGGCAGCGCGCGGGTCGGGGCGCAGGGTGCCGGTGTAGCCGGCGGCGGCGATGGCTGCGGCCATCTGGTCCGGTCCGACCTGCGCCGGGTCGAAGACCACCGAAGCGGCCTCCGTGGCCAGGTTCACCTCGGCGACCTGCACCCCGTCCAGCTTGGCCAGGACCTTCTCGACCCGCCGCACGCACGAGGCACACGTCATGCCGCCGATGTCCAGCGTGCATGACTCGGCCTCGGCCGACGAGAGCGCGGTGCCGGTCTGCTCGGCCGCCCTCGCGGTGGTCGCGACGACGTTCGTCGGGAACACCGAGTCGACTGCCGGGTCGACTGCCGGGTCGGCGGCCGAGGTGGCTGCGCGGTGGGTCGGGGTGGTCGTCATGGCGAGCTCCTGCTCCGGGTGACGGTCTGACGGATGGACCCTGTGGTGCTGGGCTGGCTGGTGGACGGCGGTGCTCCGGGCCAGTGCGGCTGGCTACGGCCGCAGGGTGTAGCCGGCCTCGTCGACGGCGGCGGCGACGGCCGAGCGGTCGACCGGGGCGCTGGTCGAGACGGTCACGGTGCCGGTGGGGAGGTCGACGGCGACCGACTCGACGCCGGAGACCGCGGTGACCTCCGCGGTGACGGCGGTCCGGCAGTGCTCGCAGGTCATGCCCTCGACCTGGAAGGTGGCGGTCCCGGTGAACGTGCTGGTGGTGTCGTGGCTCATCAGTTCTCCTTGAGTGGTGGTGGTGGGAGTTGTGGTGCCGGTTTGGTGGGTCCGGTGCTGCAGCTGGTTCGGCAGCGGTGGGGCTCGTCTGCTTCGAGGGTGTGCGTGATGGGTGCCTGGTCGCGCCGGTCAAACGGCCGGGTTGCTCAGGGTGTGGGCGCGCTGCGAGCGGTGTTGCGGGGGCGCAGCGTGATGTGCGCGATGACGGCTCCGGCGGCTGCCACGGCGGCCGCGGCGAGGAACGCGGCGGTGTAGCCGTCGGTCAGCGAGGTGACGTCGCCGAGCTGGTTCGCGCCGTTGGCCGCCGCGATGGCGGTCATCGCGGCCAGGCCGAGCGCGGAGCCGACCTGGTAGCTGGTGTTGACGATGCCGGCCGCGAGGCCGCCCTCCTCCGGACGTGCGGAGGACAAGGCGATGCCCAGGGATGGGATGAACGCCAGGCTCATGCCCGCGGCGGCGACCAGCGTCGCTGGCAGGACGTCGACGAGGTAGGCCCCGTCGGGGCGGGCCAGGGACAGCAGTGCCAGGCCCGCGGCCAGCACGCCCATGCCGGTGACCAGGGCACGGCTCGGGCCGAACTTGGCGATGGCGCGCGGTGCGACGAGCACCATGCCGGCCATGATGAGAACGGTCATGGGCAGCAGCGCTGCCCCGGACGGGAACGCCGACAGGCCGAGCACCTGCTGCAGGAACAGGTTCAAGAAGAACCACATCGGCACCCAGGCGGCGGCCAGCAGGAACTGGGCGACGTTGGCAGCGGTCAGGGACCGGTTGCGGAAGACGCCCAGCCGCACCAGCGGCTGGTTCCGCGTGGCCTGGGAGGCGACGAACCCGCCGAGCAGCACGACCGACACCACAGCGCTGGTCCACGTCGCGGCCGAGGCCCAGCCGACCTGAGGAGCGCGCACGATGGTGAACACGGCAGCGGCCAGGCCGCCCGTGACCGTGACGGCACCGAGGACGTCGAGACGCCGGCGGCTGCCCGGGACCGCCGGCATCAACCGAAAGGTGGCGATGATGGCCGCCGCGGCGATGGGCACGTTGAGGTAGAACACCCACGGCCAGGACGCGTACTGGGTCAAGACGCCGCCGAGGAACACCCCGGCCGTGCCGCCGGCCGGAGCCGCGGCCCCGTACAGAGCCAGCGCCTTGGTCAGGTGCTTGGGCTCGCTGCCGAACAGCACCATGAGCAGCGTCAGCGCCGACGGTGCGATGAGGGCAGCGCCGACGCCCTGGACAGCGCGGCCGGCCAGCTCGACCGGGACCGATCCGGCCGCCCCGGCCACGAGGGACCCGGTGAGCAGCACGGCCCACCCTGCGGCGAAGACCCGACGGGCGCCGAGAAGGTCGGACAGGCGGCCGCCGAGCAGCAGCAGGCCGCCGAACGCCACGACGTAGGCGTTGAACACCCACGACAGCTCGCCGGGTGCGAAACCGAGGTCGCTGCGCATCTGCGGCAGTGCGACACCGATGATGGAGGTGTCCATGATGACCATGAACTGGGCGGCGGCGATGAGGCCGAGCGCCCACCAGCGGCGTCGACCAGCACGGGCATTCGTCCGAGATGCGTCGTGGAGGCTGTCGGTGGTCATCGGGGTGGTCCTTTCATTCGCGGCGGTATGAAGACGTGCCACCACGGTCGGCACCGGCGGTGTCGCGCCGCTGTCGCCGGCTTGACGTACACGCGAGCGCTCAGGACAGCGCGCGCACAGCGGCTCGACAGTGAGCGGAGGGAGCGTGGACCCCGCTCGGACGTGTTGTTGCGGCCACTGCCTTGCTGCGATGCTCGACAAGGGGCACCGCCTGCCCAGCCATGAGAGGTCCGATGCAGTTCCGCCTACTGGGCCCGTTCGACGTGCTCGTCGACGGCACGACCTGCCAGGTCGCCGGCCGCGGCGAACGTGCGTTGCTCGCGCTGCTCGCCCTGTCACCCGGCCAGGTGCTCGCAGCGTCCACGCTCATCGATCGCCTGTGGGACCCAGACAGCCTGCCGACCGACCCGGGCAACGCCCTGCAGCTCCGGGTGTCGAAGCTGCGACGGGCTCTGGCCGCGTACGGCGTCCCCGACCTGGTCCGCCGCGAAGGCGCCGGTTACCTGCTGGACGTCGCCGCCGAAGACGTGGACGCGCACCAGTTCACGCGCCTCATCGCGACCGCCCGCCGCACCGGCGAGCCGCAGCAGGCGCTGGACGCCTACGACGAGGCGCTCGCGCTGTGGCGTGGGGACCCGCTGGTCGACTTCGCAGGCGAGCAGTGGAGCACCGTGGAAGCAGCCCGCCTGGACGAGCTGCGGCTGGCCGCCGTCGCAGAGCGCGCCGAGCGCATGCTGACCCTAGGCCGGTACGAGCACGTCGTCGCCGACCTAGAACCGGTCGTCGCGCTCGCCCCGACCAGGGAACGGCTGGTCGGCCAACTCATGACCGCCCTGTTCAACGCCGGTCGGCAGGCAGAGGCCCTCGCGGTCTACGGACGAACCCGGACCATGCTGGCGGAAGAGCTCGGCATCGACCCATCGCGCGAGCTGCGCGCAGTGATGGAAGCCATCTTGCGTCAGGAGGAGTCCGCGAAACGGCCTACCGGGCTTGGCGCGGCTGGGCTCACCAGCCGAACTGAGCGCCCCGCCACTCACCCCGGCGTCCCCCGTCAGCAGTCCACCCCCGCCTCGGCGGACAGTGGCGCGGCCTCGCAGGCGGAGGCGACGCCAGCTCGTGACCTCGGGAACCTGCCCTTGCGGTCCACCACGTTCGTCGGCCGCGAGTCCGACCTGGGCCGGGTCGCGGACCTGCTGGCCGACTCACGCCTGGTCACGCTCGCCGGTCCGGGCGGCGCCGGCAAGACCGCACTGGCCGTCGAAGCGGCCCGCGCGGTCGCTGGGCGCTTTAGGGACGGTGTCACTCTCGTCCGGCTGGCCGCCGTGACCGAACGCGACACGCTGCCCCACGCCGTTGCCGACGCGCTGGGGGTCACCATCGAGGGCGGGACGGCGGCTCACCGACCACGCGACCTGCTTGTCGCTCAGCTGCGCGACGCCCGAGTCCTGCTGGTGCTGGACAACTGCGAGCACCTCATCGAGCCCATCGCCGCGCTCGCCGAGACCCTGCTGGCTCGATGCCCTGACGTGCACCTCCTGGCGACCAGCCGGGAAGCGCTCGCCGTCCCGGGCGAGGTGCAGGTGCCCGTCGCCCCGCTACCCGTGCCGGTACCGGGTGCCGCAGCCGCCGACGTCGCAGCGGTCGCCGCCGCCCGGCTGTTTCTCGACCGAGCCCGCGTCGCCAGCCCGCTGCTGGCCGCCACACTGGACGACGCACCGGCCGACGAGGAGACGATGGCCGCGGTCGCTGCCATCTGCCGGCGGCTGGACGGCATCCCCCTGGCCCTCGAGCTTGCCGCCGCCCGCCTCGCGAGCCTGAGCCCGAGCGAGCTCGCCGAGCGGGTCGTCGACCGGTTCGCCGTCCTCACCTCGGGGCCCCGAACCGCCGACGCCCGTCAGCAGACGCTGCGTGCCACCGTCGACTGGAGCCACGACTTGCTCACCGCACCCGAGCAGGCGCTGTTCCGGCGGCTCGCGGTGTTCCGCGGCGGCTGGACGCTCGACGCAGCCGAGCACGTCGTCACCAACGACCTCCTCGCCGACCTTGCCGGCGAACCTCCAGGGGAACGGTCCGAGGCGTCGTTGACCGAGGTGGACGGCGACGTGCTCGACCTGCTGGACCGGCTGGTGCGGCAGTCGCTCGTCGTGGTCGACCGACCGGCCAGGCCTGGTGCGCGGACCCGGTACCGGATGCTCGAGACGCTGCGGCAGTATGCCGCCGACAAGCTCGCGGTCTCCGGTGAGGAGACGGCACTCGCGGGGGCGCATGCCCGGTACTTCCTGACCCTGGGTGAGCGGGCCGAGACGGGACTGCGCGGTCACGGACACGACCATTGGCTCGCTGCGCTGACCGACGAGCACGCCAACATCCGGGCCGCGCTGGCCTGGTTTATCGACACCGACGGGCAGGCCGAGGGCGCGCTGCGACTGGCCGGGTCGTTGGGCCTGTACTGGCATAAGAACCGGCACCTTGAAGGCCGTGAGACGCTGCGCCGCGTCATGGCACTTCCCGGCGGCAGCCCGGCGGCCCGAGCCCGGGCCATGCAGGCGGTGTCGCTGGTCGAGCGGCCACGTGCGTGCATCGTCCACCCCAGCGAGCAGTGCGCGGCCGCAGCGGCCCACAGCCTGCGGATCTTCGAGCAGGTCGGTGACCGGCCACGGGCCGCGTTCTCGCGACTGCTGCTGGCCGTTGAGGGCGTCGGCGCGAACCCACGACCGGACGCCGAGGCGCTGCTCGAGCAAGCCGACCGTGACTTCGCGGCGCTGGACGACGACTGGGGCCGAGCCGTCGCCGCGTTCGTCCAGATGGAGACTTTGACCAAGCGCGGAGACGAGCCCGGAGCCGAAGCCGCAGCGACTACCGCACTCACGCGCTTCCGGGCTCTGCAGGACGGCTGGGGCCTGTCCGCCGTGCTGTACCACCGCGCTTGGGGTTTGGCCCGATTCGGTCATCACGCCGATGCGGTGCCGGTGTACGAGGAGGCCATCGAGGTCGCAGCCCACTCCGGGGTTATGAACACGGTGCAGTGGGCCACCGCCGACCTCGGCATGACCCTGCTGGCCCTGGGCCGCGTCCAGGACGCCACAGCATGCTTCGCCCGAGCCGGCAGCATCTCCGACCAGGTCGGGGACGACGCCGGCCGAGTCCTCGGCACGTACGGCACAGCTGTGCTCGCGCACGACGACGGGGCCTACGCCACGGCCCGGCCCCTGTTCGCCGCCGCCGGCGAGGCGCTCGAGCGGCTCGGCGTGCCGCTCGCCGCCGGGCTCGCGCTGGCCGGCGTCGCGTCCTGCGACGAGCACCTCGGCGACGCAGTCCGGGCGGCCGGCGAGTACCAGCGCCTCGTCGCCCTCGGCGAGCGCGCTGGCGAGGTGGGACTGGTCGCGGCAGGCCTGGAGGGGTTGGCGCGTGCTGCGCTCGTCCCAGGCGATGTCGCGGGCGCGCGCGAGGCGGCGCGGCTGCTCGGCCGAGCCGGATGCTTGCGGGACACCTACGACCGGCCGCCCACGAGCGCCGAACTTGCGGCGGCCACGTCCGCGCGGACGGCGGCGACGACCGTGCTCGGCCCGTCGGCGTACGACGACGCCGCGCGGGATGGGGCCGCGCTGGGGCTGCGCGTCGGCGCAGACGGCTGAACGGTCCCGGCGGTCCCGCTATGGCCGTTGCTGGTGCGCCGCGTGCCTGTCTGTCAGGGGGACATCCGCCAAGGCAGCGGTCACCTCAGCGGCCGTGACGTCACCGTGGACGACCAACCGCGCGGTCACGGCGTCGGCCTCGACGGCGATCACACCGGGTAGGTCGCGCAGCCGCGCGGTCACGGCGCGCACGCAGTGCCGGCACGTCATGCCAGGTACGTCCATCTCGACGACGCTCACAGCACAGGACTCCTCGATCTGGGGGACACCCCAACGGTCGCCGTCGCGGCTGTCCACTTTCTGTCGCGATGCCAGCGCGACGGCGGTTGGGCTCAGGTCCGGAAAGACAGGCGCCGAACAGCAGCGGTACAGCACCGGCGCAGACGGTGGGACCAGCGAAAGGAGCACGCCATGACCATCGTCCGCATCCAATGCCCCACCTGCCGGGCCTACGACGACGTCCCCGCACCCGCACTCATGGTTGACGCCGACGACCTGACCGACCACCTGACCGAGGACCACCCCTGCGCCGCGGCCGTCACCTGGATCTGCGCCGGCTGCGACGGGCTCGTCGACGTGCCAGTCGAGTGGGCGACCCTGCCCCGGCTGGTCTGCGCCGGTGCCGCCCTCCTCGAGGCCGCCGACATCACCGACCCGAGCGACACCACCGACGCTAGCGACGCTCGTGAGGCGACTGACCCGTCAGCCGCCGTCGCGACCCGCCGACCGCTGCACCCGGAGCGCCCGCCCACCGGCCCGCCGCTCACGCTCGACGACCTCCTGGACTTCCACCAGCTGCTCGCGGCGAGTCATTGGCAGGGACCGGCCGCCGGCCGTGACCAGGCCATCTGACCGGGGCGAGTTCCCCAGCCGAGGCGTGACCCTGCTCGTACAGTCACGACAGCTCCGGGAGACATGATGATCATGCGGCACTCGCACCACCCATTGCGCCCTGACGTGCAGCCAGAGGGCCCGCTACGGCACATCGGCATCGTCTTGTTCGACGACGTCGAGGAGCTGGACGCGGTCGGCCCTTGGGAGGTGCTGTCGGCGTGGACGAAGTTCCACCCCGGCGACGGATGGGCCGTCTCCTGCTTGTCCGCCGACGGGGCCGCTGTGAGGGGCGCCAAGGGGTTGGTGGTGGGAGCCCACCACAGCTTCGCGGACGCGCCCAGGCTGGACGTGCTCATCCACCCCGGCGGCGTCGGCACCCGAAGGATGTTGACCGACTCCGCCCACCTGGACTGGGTCCGCGGCCAGCGCGCCGCCGTGCCGCTGATGGCTAGCGTGTGCACCGGAAGCCTGGTGTACGCCGCTGCCGGGATGCTGGCGAACCGTCCGGCGGCGACGCACTGGGCGGCCGTTGGCGAGCTCGCAGCTCTCGACCCGAGCACTCGCATCGACCCGGACGCCCGTTGGGTCGACAACGGTGAGGTCATCACCTCGGCCGGGGTCTCGGCCGGCATCGACATGGCGCTTTACCTGGTCGAGAGGCTGGTCGACGCCGACCGCGCCCGCGAGGTGCAGCGTTACATCCAGTACGACCACGGCCCGTACCCCCGAACGGCTGGCGACTGACCGTCCGCCGCGACCCGGCGCCTCGGCCAACCACGTGGAGTGGTCGCCGAGGCGCTCGCTCGCGCCTTGGCCGCATCGCGCCGGCGCCGTCATCCGCCGTCACCTGAACCGCTCGCCACCCAGGCAGGCCCATGACCAGGTGGATGCCGGTCATCTGACCGGGGTGAGCGCAGCCGTTGCGGCGCACCGTTGCCACCACGGCCGAGCAGTCCGCACCACCCGGTCGAAGCCCCCACGGATGGCGGCACGCGCACTGCGCGACACCGTCCGCTGACCTCGAGGAGACCGTCATGAGCACCACCCACGCGCAAGGCGACCCGGCTGGGCACACGCCCAGCCCGTCGACGACCGAGCACCACGCACCGCACGCGCACGGCGCCGGTGACGTCACCGCCGGTCACGGCAACGACGGCCCGCGGCGTTCGTGGGCGGTCCTGGCCATCGCCCTGGCCGCGCAGGTCCTCGTCGTCCTGGACATCTCGGTCGTCAACACCGCCCTGCCGTCCATCGGCGCCGACCTGCACCTGAGCGGTTCGGACCTGCAGTGGCTGGTGACGGCCTACCTGATGATGTCCGGCGGTGGCCTACTGCTCGGCGGCCGCATCGCCGACCTGATGTCCCGCAAGGTCGTCTTCCTGGTCGGGCTCGCCCTGTTCACCGGCGCGTCCATCCTCAGCGGGTTCGCCGGGAGCGCCGGCCAGCTCACAGCGACCCGCGCGACCCAGGGGCTGGCTGCCGCGCTGCTCACCCCGGCCGCCCTGTCCATCATCACCACGACGTACTCCGGCGCTCAGCGCCGCACCGGACTGGCCATGTGGGGCGCCGTCGGCAGCCTCGGCGTCGCCGCCGGCGTCCTGCTCGGCGGCGCGCTGACCACCTGGGCCGGGTGGCAGACCATCTTCTTCATCAACGGACCGGTAGGCGCCGGCGCCCTCGTGGTCGGGCTCAAGGCCATCCCGCGCACCGGGTCGACCTCGGGCTTCTCCCTGCGCCGGTTCGACGTGCCCGGAGCTGTCGCCGTCATCGGTGGGCTCGTCGCCGTGGTCTATGCCCTCGGCTCGACCCAGCGGTACGGCTGGACCTCACCGACCGTCCTGGGTGCGTTCGCGGTCAGCGCGGCCCTGTTCACCGCCTTCGCCTTCCTCGAGCTGCGCACGACGACCCCGCTGGTCCCGCCGCACACGTGGAAGGTCGGCACCCTGGTCTCCGGCACCGCCGTGATGCTCGGCGTGACGGCCATCCTGGTCGGCGCGGTCTTCCTGACCTCCATCTACCTGCAGACCGTCCTGGGCTTCTCCGCGCTGCGGGCCGGCATGGCGTTCCTGCCGTTCGCGCTCGCCATCACCGCCGGCACCGTCGTCGCCCGCCACGGCATCGCGCACGCCTCCCCGCGGGCCCTGGCCGCCGTCGGCCTCGTCCTGGCCGCCGCCGGGGCGGTCGGCCTGTCCACCGCTGACGCCGCCAGCACCTACGCCGGCGGCGTGATGCCGTGGCTGGTCGTCCTCGGCCTGGGCGTCGGCATCGTCTTCGTCCCGGTGTCGGTCACCGCGATGGCCGGCATCCCCCCGCAGCACGCCGGATTGGCGTCCGGGTTCCTGATGACCGGCCACGAGGTCGGTGCAGCCCTGGGGGTGGCGGTCCTGTCCGCGGTCGCGACGACCGCCGGTTCGCTGACCACGGCCACCGGCGCGACGGCCGGCTTCTCGCGCGGTCTGCTCGCCGCCGCGGTCATCGCCATCCTCGTCGCCGCGGTGGCGGTCTGGCGGATGCCCGCGACCCGCATCACCGGCGCCGTCGGGCACATGCACCACTGACCCACCGCTGGGCATCCCGCTTGCCCTTCGCCTTCGACCTCCAGTCGTGACTTCCGGTCTCGATTGGAGGTCGAGGGCGCAGGAGCCGTGGGGTTCATGGCGTGGGTTGATCACACGCCTTCCGAGCGGAACCGCCAGCCGTCACGCTGGCCCAGCCGCCCCAGACAGCTCACGAGAAGAGACCGTCATGCACACTCTTGGAGCCCATAGGTCCCAGCCGTCGACACAGCCAGCCGAGCAGGAGGGCGTTGCGGCTGACGTCGACTCGAGCGCACCAAGGCATGGCGACCCGACCTTCACCGGCGCGCAGTGGCTCGGAGCCCTAAGCGCTCCGCTCCTCTTCGGGGTGGCGGTGGGAGCGGTGCAGCTCGTGTCGCCATTGCCGCTCTGGTGGCTGCCGGCCGCGACGGTCTACGCCTTGGAGCTGGCGGTCATCGCGGCGGTCTACATCGGGTTCAGCGTCGCCGACGGGCGCGGGCACGTCGTCGTCGTCGAGTGCGTCGTCGCCGCAGCGTTCGTCGTCGTCGCCGCAGTAGGCGTCACCGGGTCGCCGTGGTGGCTGGTGGCCGGCCTGGCTGGCCACGGGGTGAAGGACTGGGTGCAGTACCGCACGCACTTCGTGGCTCACACCCGGTGGTGGCCGCCTTTCTGCGCGGTCGTCGACGTCGTCGTCGCGGCAGGACTGACCCTCGCCATCGTGGCCGGCGTCTCGTTCCACAGCTGAGGGCTCACCCGGTCGCCGGAAAATTGTGACAGCGGCGCCGGCGGGATTGGGCTGATGGGTTCGCACGTGGCTGTCGGTTCACCGTTGGAGGTCGTTCAGTCACAGCTCGCCGCGCCTCGGACGTCGACCGAGGCCTCCCCGGACGCCCTGGACGGCCGGGATGCGGTGCCGTCCGGGTTCGGCAGGTCCAGCTGGCTGAGCGCGCCCCGCGAGCTCACACCGAGCTTGGCGAAGGCCCCACGTAGGTGGAACGCGACGGTCCGGGGCGAGATCCACAGCTGAGCGCCGACGTCCTTGTTCGACATGCCCTGCGCCACCAGCCCCACGACCTGCAGCTCCATCGGCGTCAGCGCGGTGAGCGTGGATGGATCACGCTTGCGGGCCGTCGCGCCGGACGCGCGGAGTTCTTGGGCGGCGCGGTCCGCGAGGGGTGCCGCACCGAGCTCGTCGAGCAGGACCGCAGCGGCGCGCAGGTGAGTACGTGAGTCCACCCGACGCTGAGAACGTCTCAGGACCTCCCCGTACGCGAGGTGGGTACGAGCCAGCTCGTACGGTCTGGCGGCGTTCTCGTGGTGGAGGAGCGCGGTCGCGAACAAGCCAGGTGCGTGCGCCGGGTCTGCGAGCAGCGCCCGGCCACCAGCGACGGCCGCCAGCGCCCAGGGCCAGCCGGTGGCGTCGGCGAACTCGGCGAGGTCCTCGACCCATTGCTTGGCCAGTCGTCCCTCGTCGCAGCGGACAGCGGCGTCGAACCGGTCCAGGGCCGCCATCCGGGCGATGGTCGTGACCCGCATCTGGCTGAAGTGGTGCAGCGCCTGGGCGCTGTCGCCGGCGTTGGCCGCGTGGACGCCGGCCGCCCAGCGGGACATGTCGCGGACGGGGTCGGTCAGGACGCCCAACGGCTGGCGCTGGGCTTCGTCCAACGCGGTCCGTAGATCCTCGTACCGCTCCTCGCCGCGCACGGCGGCGAGGAGGGTCAACCAGGCCAGCGGGGTGGCGGTCAGCGAGCGCTGGCCCGCGGCGCCGGCCAGCGAGATGGCCTCTTCGGCGGCATCGCGGACACGGTCCCAGTCGCCGCTGAGCAGGTCCGCGTACGCCAGGCGTGGCAACGCGTACAGGACCGACATCACGGCGCCTCGGTCCCGGGCACCGGCGAGCATGCGGGTGAAGCATCGGCGATGCCCCTCGTCGTCACCCAGGTGCAGTGCCGCGTTGCCCACGTTGGCCAGGACGTCGGGGTCCTCGACGGCGGCGGTCGCCTCGACGGCTCGTGACAGCAGGGGAAGGGCGTCGGCCCAGTGGTGCGCGGTGTCGGCTGCGGTCGCAGCCAGCAGGTCACGCAGGCAGCGGGTTCTGGGGTCGTCCGGGAGCGCCTGGTCGGACTGCCAGCGGGCCGGGTGCTCGGTCCCTGCTGGCGCCTGGTCGCTGGACCTGACTTCGTCGATGTCGTCGATGTCGTGAGGGACGGCGGCGTTGTACTGGTGGGTGAGGGTGGCGGCCACGCGCATCTCCAGCGCGCGGACCGGGTCGTCGGTCGACACGGCTCGAGCGGCGCTGATGAAGATGTGATGAGCGGTCGCCGCCGAACCGACGTTCACCTCGATACGAGCCCGCAGCCGGTCGATGTCGGCGCGCAGCAGCCGGTCGTCCGCCAAGGCCTTGGCCCGGTCGGCCAGGAGCGCTGCGCGGGCTGACTGCCCGGCTCCCCAAGCGCTGCGGGCTGCAGCGAACGTGCGGCGACCCTGCTCCTGCTGGTCCGTGGTGAGCTCGGCCGCCCGTTCGTACGCGGCGGCCGCGGCGGCCGCTGCGCCAGCACGCTCTGCCCGGGCGCCTATCCGCTCCAGCGCGGCAGCCACGTCGGGGTCCGGGCCTTCGGCGGCGGCGGCGAGGTGCCACGTGCGACGGTCAGCCAGGCCCGAGTCGGCGGAGTCGCGGGAGTCGCCGGAGCCGGCGGCGTCGGTGGAAGCCGGCGAGGCGGTGGAGGCGCCGGCGTCACGTGTGGCAAGCGCCGCCGCCAGGGCGCGGTGCGCGCGGCGACGTTCGTGGCCGGTCGCGGCCTGGTACATCGCCGAACGCACCAGTGGGTGACGCACTCGCAGCTGGTCGCGGTCCGTCTCCAACAGCTGTGCCTGCTCGGCTTGCTGCACTGCGCCGTCACCAACACCGAGCACTGCCGCCGCCTGCTCCACGACCGCCAGGCTGCCGGTGTCGTCAGCGGCCGCGACGAGCAGCAGCGTCTGCACGTCCTGCGTCATGCCCCGGCATCGTCGAAGGAAGACCCGTTGCACCCGGTCGGTGAGGTGCAGCTGGCCCGGCGGCCCGACCGTCCCGGCGAGCTGGTCCGCCGTCAGCTCGGTGGGCAGCTCGACGAGTGCCAGCGCGTTGCCGCCGGTCTGGGCCACGAGCGAGGCGACGACCTCCTCCGGCAGCGAACCGCCGGCACGCGCAGCCAGCAGGGCACGGCTGGACGCCTCGTCCAGTCCGGTCAGGGCCAGGTCGTCCAGCCCCTCGGCCGTGAATGTGCGGTCGTCGCCGTCGCGTGCCCCGAACACCAGGGCGACGGGATCGGCCTGCAGGCGCCGCGCCGCGAAGAGCAGCGCGGCTCCGCTGGCGTCGTCCAACCACTGGGCGTCGTCGACCACCGCAACCAGAGGTCGGGACTCGGCGGCGTCGGTGAGCAGGCCGAGCGTGGCCAGGGCGACGAGGAACGGGTCGACGGCTGGTCCTTCCTGCTCGCCAAAGGCGACGCGCAGCGCGCGGGCCTGTGGGGCCGGCAGCTGCTCGACGCGCCTGGCCAGCGGTAGCAAGAGCTGGTGCAGCCCGGCGAAGGCCAACGGCGACTCCGACTCCAGACCTTGGGCGCGCAGGACGCTCATCCCGGCCGCGGAGGCGGCGGCGGAGACCGCGTTGAGCAGCGCGGACTTGCCGACTCCCGCCTCACCTCGAATAACGACGGCTGCGGCCTGCCCGCCGCGGGCGCGTTCTAGCAGCCCCTCGAGCAGGGACAGCTCTCGCTCGCGACCGAATAGCACGTCGTGACGCTACTGCGCGCATCACACGCGCAGCAGGTCTCTCGCGAACTCTCGGGGGCGAGGGGGCCAGAGACCCGGCGACCGTGGCGACTGACCAGGGAGAAGCGGCACGCGTCGGGCAGCCTGAACGGGGCTTACGCGATCGGAGCTGGTGCTCAACTGTTCCTGGGCGACGCGGGGGCCGTCGGGGCTGAGCGCAAGGCCAGACCGAGGCGAGGCCCGGAAGGGGCCCGCCTCAGTCCGGCTCAGCACCGTTTGCGGTGGCCGGGGTGGCTCTGGCAGCAGCTGCCACGGGTCAGCTGGTCGCCAGCACCGTCTCCAGGTCGATCTCGATCTTGATTTCCTTGGAGACCAGGACGCCACCGGCCGCGACGGCCATGTTCCAGGTGATGCCGAAATCCTCGCGGTTGACCGTCGTTCTGGCCGAGAAGATGGCTCGGTCGCCGCCCCAGGGGTCGCGCACGTGGCCCTCGAAGGAGACGTGCAGCGGCACGTTGCGGGTCACCCCGTGGATGGTCAGGTCACCGTGGATGACCCCTGAGGTAGCCACCCACTCCACGCTGGTGCTCTTGAACGTGGCCAGCGGGAAGTTCGCCACGTCGAACAGCTCCGCGGACTTGATGTGCTCGTCGCGCGCGTCGCTGCCGGACTCGACGGTCGCCATGTCGATGGTGACCTCGACGCTGGAGCTGGGGATGGGGTCGGCGATGACTACCGAGCCGGTGACGCCGGTGAAGCGGCCGCGGACCTTGGTGACCATGAAGTGGCGGCCGATGAACGAGACGTCGGTGTGGCCGGGGTCGATGTTCCAGACCCCCGTCGCCGGCAGGACGTTGCCGGCCACGGTGCGGGTGGCGATGTGGGCGCTCATGGGGTGCTCCTTCGGATGGGTTGGTTGGACAGAGCTGGAAGGTCAGGCGGAAGGGGCGGCGGACTTGGTGGCCGACTCGGTGGCGTTACCCGCCTCGACCCAGTCCTGGATGCCCTCGACGTACTTGCGGACGTTGGTGTAGCCGAGTTGCTCGAGGCGGTTGGCCACTGCCTGGCTGTTCCGGCAGGCGGCGTTCGAGCAGTAGGTGACGATGGGGGCGGCCTTGTCCGGCAGCACGTCGGCGGCCAGGGCGTTCACGTCGGACTCGACCAGGTTCACAGCGCCTGGAAGGTGCTGCTGCGCGTAGTACGAGTCGGGCAGGGCGTCGACGAGGACGACGGAGCCGGCGGTGACGAGCTCCTCGAGCTCCTGCCGGGTGATGACGGCGCTCATGGTGTTCTCCTATGGGTCGGCAAGTGTGTGTGCACGCACATAATGCACATGCCTGCGCGGCCCTTGTCAAGTCAGTGCGCACGCACACTTCGTAGTGCGTCCCGTTGGCGCGCAGAGGGGGCAACTGCGTGCGCCAGCACGCACTTTGCGCTACTCTTCGTCCATGCCTCGCAACGACGACCGGGTAGCGGCTTGGGCTGGCCTCCTGCGCACGCACGCCGCGGTCATGCCCCGGCTGGAACGGGCTCTGCAACCGACTGGACTTCCGCTGACCTGGTACGACGTGCTGCTGGTGACCAATGCGGCGCCTGACCGCCGACTGACGATGTCGGAACTGGGACGCCGCGCCGTGGTCAGCCGCGAGCGGGTCAGCCGGGTGGTCTCCGAGCTCGAGGTCGCCGGCCTGGTGCAACGCCAGCCCAACCCGGACGACCGGCGCTCGTCCTTCGCTGCCATCACCGACGAGGGGCGCAAGCGGCTGCGACGGGCCGCGCCGTTCTACCTGGCAGCTGTCGAGGAACACTTCCTCGCGCACTTGTCCGAAAGAGAGATTGCCGTGATGGCCAAGGCCCTGAGCAAGGTGCTGGCCAGCGAGGAGTCGTAGCGTCGCGCGGCTCTCCGCTTGCCCCTCGATCCGGTGGCGGTCACCGCGGTCAGATCGCCTTGGTCGCCGAGATCGCTCAAGGCCAGCGCGTGTGCAGCCTCACCGATCGGCGTCGCCGAAGCTAGGCATCAGCGCGGCAGATCAGGACCTTGCTGCCCTCTGGTAGCGCGGGTCGGCGCTGCTCGTGGCCTCCGTCAGGAGCCCAATGCCACCATCAAGGAGCACCCGGCTAGGACGGCGCACGCGGGCGTCATTGCCGTTCGTTCTGAGCGGCTCCGCGATACAGCGTTCATGACGGTACCCAACGCGAAGTAGCCGAAGAGCACCCACGCGATGACGCCGAGCGCCCCCTCCCGCCCCGTGGCTCGAGCGATGAGCGCGGCCGCCATGAGGGCATACAGCACCACCGAGACGGCGCTGCCAATACGCAACCTGTGAGGGAGCACCTCATGCTGTCCGCCCCAAACGAAGCGGCCTATAGGTCGTCCCGACGCTGCAGCGATCTGCACGCCGGAGATCGCAAAGAGGACGAGGCTGGCAAGGACTGCGGCTGCGACGGTCACGACGGGAAGTGTCGCAGTGCCAGGCGAGCTGCACTCGAGCCACACTCGCGTCCGCCGTTCGTCCACCATCCAGGGTTCGTCTTTCATCGGCACGACTGCTCCATCAGTGCGGCATATGCGGACACCCGCCGATCGCCCTGTCGGCCCACACTCCGGCGGTTACTTCGGCACCGACTGGCTCGGCTCGCGCAGTTGCCTTATCGGCAGAGCGTGGGCCCTGCGAGCCCGGATGCAATCCCCCTGCACGCCTGCCGGGTCCTGCTGAAGCGATAGCCACCGCGGGACGCCGATGGTCTGCCAAGATGCCGGACGTGACTGATTCGCTTGGCGCCACCCATGTCCATGCGCTGCCACCAGATATCGGCGAGTACGTCCCGGGACACCATGGAATGCGCGCGGTTTCGCCTGTCATTGACCAACCCGCTGCCAGGGTGTGGCGGGTGGCTTTCATCCATGGCGCTGAGGCCGACGAGATCATCGACTGGCAGGGGGCGGGGTTCGCTCTGTGCGCGCCGGACGACGTCGAGCGAGTGAGTAAGCGCCTAGTTGAACTAGTGGAGGAGACGAACGCGCAGTTCCCTGCTGCGATGGCGAAGTTTTCGGATTCGGAGATTCCGTTCGTGATGGATCGCGGGAATGCCCTGTCCTCTGAGGACGGCAAGCACTTCCGGATCGACGCGTCCTAGTTCCGATGCGCCGATAGGCGATAACCGGGCTGAGCGAGAGGTGCGGCAGGCGCATCGAGAGTGGCGTCGAGGACCTCTGGGCTCGCACTGCCGCGCCAGTTCCAGGGCAACGCCTAGCCATAACCGCGTGGCTCACCCAGTCTCGAGCCCACCACTTGCGCAACTCCTCGGCACTCCTGCCGGCAGCGCAGCGTGTCCCGAGCTTCTAGTCGCGCTGAGCGCCCCCTGCAGGGGAGCAGCCGTCGCGTCATTCTGGGTGAATTGCCCGGCCCCGCAGCCCAGATTTCCGCAGCCGTAAGACGGCCTCAACTCGGCAGATGAGGAAGGCTCCGACCGGGCGGCGGAAGCCAGAACGCATCACCAGCGAAGCGCTGGCTGGCGCTGGCGGGCGGGCTGAGTGTGAGGGGCAGCCGCTACACCCGTAGGGCCATAGGAATCACCGGTCGTGGGTCGTCTCACCGTTTCCAGCGCTGACGGCTCGGCGTCCGAGCGAGTGATGCAGGCCGCCAGCGACTCAGCGGGTGATGGAGTTGGTGTGCGGGTCACAGATGCATGCGGTGTGTCGCTGTCGACGTCGCGGACCAGGTACAGGTGACTGCGCTGTCGGGCGCGGCTTACGGCCACGTAGAGGGCTTCGCGCCCGGTCCCTGTGGTGATGCTCGCGTGCGCGGTCTCGCAGGTGAGTCCTTGAGCTCGGTGGACGGTCACGGCGTAGCCCAGCTCCACGCGCTTGGCGACATAGTGCGAGGGCAGCCGGACCACCGACTGCGACGAACGTCTCTGGACCATCAGCGATCCGTCGGTAGCGACGTGTCGCACGAGCCACCCATCGCCGTTCTTGACGAAGTCTCGCCCGCAATCCGTCTGCAGCATCCGGGCGTTGGCTCGGGTGACGATCCAGTCGCCGGCCGAGGCTTGGGTGCCGTCATGCAGGCCGACGGTGAGCGCACCGGCGGTCGTGGAGTGGAGGCGTCGGGCGAGCTGCGCGCGCTCGTTCAACGACCGGGCCTGTTCGCGGTCCGTTGTGAGCAGCAGGCTGTGCAGGCCCTTCGCCACGTCGGTGCGCCAGGCGCTGAACGCGGCTTCCGTCATCGCGTCACTGCTGCCGGCGTCAAGGCGGCCCGCATCGGCGTAGAACTTGGCCGCTCGGGCGTCGCCATCACGCACGGCGGTCGTGGCGTTGGCCTCTTCGGTCGTGGTGAAGCGGTGCAGTGCCCTGAGTTCGGCCGTCGGACTGGAGGTGGTGAGGAGGCGGAACGCGCCGCCTGCTTCAACCGCCGCGAGCTGATGCGGGTCGCCGATGAGCCGGACGGTGGCGCCGGCTGACCGGGCGGCGTCGGTGATGGTGGCGAGGCGCATGGTCCCGGCCATGCCGGCCTCGTCGATCAGGACGACGTCCCCGCGGCGCAGAGGATCGGCCCGGCCGACCGCGATGTCGTGCAGCCACTTGTGGATGTTGTCGGCTGGCACGGCCAGCTCGTCGGCGAGGACCTGGGCGGCGGCCGAGGACGGGGCTAGGGCGATCACTCGCCGACCCGCGCGCTGCCAGGCGGCGGTTGCCAGCTTGAGCGTCGTGGTCTTGCCTGCACCGGCCGGGCCTACCAGGCAGGTGAGGACGTGGGGGCTGAGGCACAGGTGCTGTGCCGCGCGAACCTGCTCGGCACTGCTGCTTCGCTCGTGGTTCTGAGCGGTCGCTACCGCGGCGTCGAACGTGCGCTGATCGATCGGCGCGCCATGCGACGCGGTCGCTGCGTCCAGCAGGTCCAGCTCGGCGTTCAGCAGTGTCCGGCTGGTGTAGCGCTCGGTGCCGTGGGCGGTGCTGACCGGGGTGCCGTCGGCTCGTCGAGCGGTGTCCGGCAGGTCGGCAGCCGTCTCGACGCCGCACAAGCGATACAGGTCCTCCGCCGCACCGGCTGGCGCGTCGACCGAGATGGTGTCGGTGTGGGTGCGGCATCGATCGACGACGGTGTCGACCAGGCGCTGACGCTCGTCGGAGCCGCTGACCGCCGCTGGGCGGACCTGACGTTCGACCTCGGCGAGCAGGTTCCACCGCGTCCAGGAGGACCGGCTCTCGCGCAGCGTCGCCAGCACCGCCTCGACGTAGAGCGCGACGTCGACCGGCGGCGACACGTCCTGGCGAGGCCGGGACGCGACCGCGGCCAGCATCGCTTCGGTCACGCCCTCCTCGCCGATGGCCAGCCGCGCCTCTCGCCACCACCGACGACGCAGGTCGTGTAGCGGCGCGCCGGTCGACTTGGCGTCGCGGGTCGAAAGCGTCGCCTCCTGCGCCAGTCGTAGCCGCACGGCCCGAGACGGCTCTCGGCCGTGCGAGCGGCGGTAGCGCTGCTCGAGCTCGCCCAACGCCGCGGTGATGTTGCGTCGCCGGGTCGAGAACTGATCGACCAGCTCGAGGGGGATGCCGGCGACCTCTCGCACCGGGCGGTCGTGGCGACCGTCCAGCCGCGGCTCGAAGCGCACCGGCAGCCGTGAGCGCATCTCGTCCTCGAGCCGGGTGTTGTACCGCTCCGATGCGGCGACGCCGACCGCATAGAGCGCCTTGCCATCCAGGGACAGCCACCGAGGGGTGCCGTCCGGTCGGTCGAGGCGCGCCCGCACCTTGTTCGCGACGGCGACGTGCGTGTGCAGGTCCGGGTCACCGGCCCGGGACTCGAAGTGGTCGAACGCTGCGGCGACCAACCCGTAGGTGTCGACCTGGAACCGTCCTCCTCGCCCGACCCGGGTGAACGCTGCGTGCTGCTCCAACCAGGACAGGACGTCTGCCACCGCCGCGTGGTGCGCCTGCTCGACCGCCCGCCGGACGTCGTCCTCGCCCAGCGCCCACAGCAGCGACACCGACTTGACCGGGCTGAACACCAAGTCGTAGCCAGCAACCGGCTTCCGGGCCGCGGTGGCCGTCGGGAAGCTAGCTCCCAGGGGCACCTCGGTCGTGGGGTGCTCGCCACGACCGAACAGCGCACGCATCTGCTCCACGCTGACGGCGCCGCAGATCTCCGCCTGTCGGGCGCCGGCGCCCATCCACCGTCCGGGCGGTGTGCCCGACTCGGCGTAGTAGTCCGCCAGAGCCTGCCCATCCCGGGCCTGGTCGGCCGACGCCACCTGACGGGTCAGATAGGTGTAGCCGTCACCAGCGGACAGCTTGTGCACCGTCATCACGAGCGGCCACCCGCCCCGGCGGCGATCACGCTGCGTGACCGCTGCCGAAGTGCCTTCGGCCGCCGCGGATGGATGCCGAGGTCCACACGATGTTCACGGACGAGGCCAGACAGGAGGCCACGGGCCGTCCCGGGGCGGACGCCGAAGTCCTTGGTCGAGCACGAATCGGCACACGGCCGCGCTACGCCGGACGGTCCAGCATGGGGGAGACGCGACTTGTAATCGGAAGGTTGCGGGTTCAAGTCCCGCTGCCGGCTCTGCTGATTCGTGCTCAGCCGCGACGTGGGGCGCGCGTGCCGAGCGACGACCTTTACGAGACGGGCGAGTCCGCTTCGCTCGGACGGCCACCCTCAGCGCGAAGGGCAGCCCACCAGGTGTCGATGGCCGCGCTCATCGCCGGCGACGCATCGTGCTCGTGGCGGGCCGCCCGGTAGTCCGAGAACAGCTCGACGACCGCGACGGCCAGCTCATGCAGCTTGACGTTGTGGTCGTTGGACGCCTTGCGCAGGACGGCGAAGGCCTCGTCCGTGGTGCACTGGCGCCGGGTCGCGATGGCACCCTTGGCCTGCTCGATCGGCGCCCGGTGGGCCATCGCCTCGCGCAACTGGCCTGCCTCTTCGGCCAGGTCCATCCAGTGGTACTCGTCGCTCACAGCCATCCCTCGCGCCACGCGATGAGACGCCCTGGCTGCTCAAGATCGTCCCGGTACGAGACTGGATTCTAGACATCCCGGGCGCACCGGGGAACCGGTGGCTGCCGCCGGAGGTCGACGTCGAGAGTGCGAGCCGCTCTGCTGGACGCGCCCCTCGAGCGCCGCAGCGTCAGGTTCGGTGCCGCAGTCCCACTCTCCACCCGCTCGGCCGCGCGCGCACGTCGATCTTCCCCAGCCCCCGGGGCGTCAGGCGCCCGCGGCGATGAGGACCCCGTCCGTGATGAACCCCAGAGCGAGGCCGCCCAGAACGGCCCAGGTGGTCAGGGACTTCAGCCCGGTGCGACGGGCCACCGCGAGCAGCTCGATCACGACGTAGAGCACGGACCCGGCGGCCAGCCCGAGGAACGCGATCGAGAGCGTGTCGTTGACGACCTGCTGGCCGATGAGGGTGCCGAGGAACGTCGGGCCGCCGCCGATGAGCCCCAGCAAGCCGAGACGGGACCAGGACGGCCGTGCCGAAGCGCCGGTGAGCGGAGCGACGATGCCGAACCCCTCGGTGGCGTTGTGCAAGGCGAAGCCGATGACCAGCAGCAGCGCCAGCGAGAGCTCGCCACCAGCGGCGGAGTTGCCGATGGCCAAGCCCTCGGCGAAGTTGTGCAGCCCGATGCCCACGGCGATCATCAGCGCGAGATCGGCCGGCGTCGTCGGGGCCGGGCTCGGCCGACCGTCGGGGCCGGTGGTACCTGCGCTCGCAGCGCCCCCGCGACCGCCGCCCGTCGTCGACCCCACGAGCTCGGGCACGGCGACCGCGGCAGAGCGCGCCTGCCGTCGTCGGGCGGTGACCGAGTCGTACGTGACCAGGCCCACCATGCCGACGGTCAGGCCGACCGCCAGCACGAGGCCTCCGGACGACGCGGCGCCCCAGCGGTGCTCGGCGAGCGCCGCGTCCGTCGGCTCCCAGGCGTGGGTCAGGATGTCCCAGAGCAGGAAGACGAGCACGCCGATCGCCACGCCGTTGAGCGCCGACTTGAGGCGAGGCGCGGGCTGGCGGAGGCGTCCGACCGGCAGGCCGAGGAAGATGGTGAAGCCTGCGAGCGCGCCGAGAAGCGCGATCTGCGAACCGGTCAAGGCTGTTCCTCCGAGGTCTCTTAGGGTTGCCTATCCTGACCCGCTGCAGGGCGCGTCGTCCAGCCGGTGGGTGGATCTGTCTTCAGGTGACTCTCAGCGCGAGGGCACATGCTCGACCCGCGAGCCGCACGAGGTGCGGCGGATGGAGGGTGGCGTGCGACTGCTGGTCGTGGAGGACGAGCCGGGGCTGGCCGAGACGATCCGTCGCGGGCTGAGCAAGGACGGCTTCGTCGTCGACGTCGTCCACGACGGCGAGGAAGCCGTGTGGGCCGCGACGGAGAACGACTACGACGTCATGGTGCTCGACATCATGATCCCGAAGCTGAACGGGTACGACGTCGTCCGGGCGTTGCGGGAGAAGGGCAACTGGACGCCGATCCTGATGCTCACCGCCAAGGACGGCGTCTACGACCAGAGCGACGCCTTCGACCTCGGGGCGGACGACTACCTGACCAAGCCGTTCAGCTTCGTGGTGCTCATCGCCCGGCTGCGCGCCCTGATCCGTCGCGGCGCACCGGAGCGGCCCGTGGTGCTCGCCGCCGGCGACCTCACGCTGGACCCGGCACGGCGTCGGGTCGAGCGCGGCGGCAGCGTCCTGCACCTGACGCCGAAGGAGTACGGGCTGCTGGAGTTCCTCATGCACCGCCGCGGTGACGTCGTGACCAAGGGGCAGATCCTGGACGCCGTGTGGGACCCGGCGTTCGACGGGGATCCCAACATCGTCGAGGTGTACATCCGGTACCTGCGCCGCAAGATCGACGTCCCGTTCGGGCGGAAGGCCATCGAGACGGTGCGCGGTGCCGGCTACCGGTTGGAGGAGGACGGCGGATGACCACCCGGTACGAGCCGTCCCCCGCGGCGCAGCGGGCGGGGCGCCAGCCGTGGCTCCTGCCCCTGGCCGGCGCGGTCGCCTGCTTCGTGGCGTTCGCCGGTCTGGTCGACGGCGTGCGCGAGCGCGGCGACCTGTCGGCCTTCGACCCGTCGGTGCGCGAGGCGTTGGTGCAGACGCGATCCGCGGTTCTGACGCAGGTCGCACACCTCGTGACGTCCCTGGGCTCGACCCTCGTGATCCTCGTGATCGCGGTCGTCGTGGCGGGTGCGCTCTCCTGGCGCCGTCGGTCGGGCGTGCCGTTGGCCACCGCTGCCGTGGTGCTGGGGGGCAGCGGTGCGCTGACGTACGGGCTGAAGACGTTCGTGGGCCGCCAGCGACCGCCCGTGGCCGACATGCTGGGCGCCGCCGAGCACGACCTGTCCTTCCCGTCCGGCCACACCCTGAACTCCGCCGTCCTGGTGGCTCTGCTCTGCTGGCTGTTCCGCGAGGAGCTGGCTCGGGCGAGCCGGGCGAGGCGGACGGTCGTGCTGGCCGTCGCGGTTCTCGCCGCCCTCGCGGTCGGGGTCAGCCGGGCGTACCTCGGCTTCCACTGGATGACCGACGTGCTGGGCGGGTGGGTGGTGGCGCTGGGCTGGATCTGCCTGCTCCTCGCCGGTCGCGCGTGGATCAGGGCTGTGCGGGCAGCCTGACCTCCACCCGGCAGCCGCCGGTCGGGGCCGTCGTGACGCGCACCGAGCCGCCGTGTGCCTTCACCACCTCGTCGACGATCGCGAGCCCGAGGCCGGTGCCCCCGCTGCCGCGGTTGCGGCTGTCGTCCAGCCGCACGAACCGCTCGAGCACGCGTTGCCGGTCGGCCTCGGGGATGCCGGGGCCGTCGTCGTCCACGAGCAGCACGGCCTGGGGCCCGGTGGCACCGTCCTCGGCGGCGAGGGAGAGTGCGACCTCGGACGTCGCGTGGCGAGCCGCGTTGTCCACCAGGTTGGTGACGACCTGGGTGAGCCGGGCGGTGTCACCGAGCACCCGCACGGGTTCGACGTCGCGTCGGATCTCCAGGCCCCCGACAGCGCGCAGCCGACGTGCCTCGGCCTCGACCACGTCGTCGAGGTCGACGTCCTCGAGCTCGAGGTGCACGCTGTGCTCGTCGGCCCGGGCGAGCAGCAACAGGTCGGAGACCAGCCGCGTCATGCGCGCGATCTCGTTGTCGATCACCGGCGACAGCTCCCGCCAGCTGTCGGACGTCGGGTCGTTGCGGGCCAGCTCGACCGACGCCGCCAGCGTCGACAGCGGGCTGCGCAGCTCGTGGCTCGCATCAGCGACGAAGCGGCGCTGGGTGCTGTAGGCGTGGTCGAGCCGCTCGAGCATCTCGTTCATCGTGGCGGCCAACCGCGCGATCTCGTCGTCCGAGGTCGGCACCGGGATCCGCTGGGCGACGTTCGACCCGCCGATCTCGCTGACCCGTCGCCGGATGCGCTCGACCGGACGCAGCGTGCGCCCGACCAGCACCCAGGTGGCCGCCCCCACGAGAAGGAGCAGCAGCGGAGCCCCGACCAGCAGCAGCGACAACGCCGTCTGCACCGACTGCTGCTGAGCGCCGATGGGGGTGGCGACGACGACGCGGTAGTCCTTGCCGCCGGAGGCCGTGCCGGCGACGACCAGCAGGTAGGGGTCGTCCTCGTCGAGGAGCGGCAGCCGGCTCGCTCGTACCTCCACGACCTGGCCGGGTGCTGCCGCCGTGCGGGTCAGGGGCTCGGACGACGCCCGCGGGCTGGACGCCGACACGACCGTGCCCGTGGGGTCGACCACCTGCAGGAGCTGGCCTGTGCGGGTCGTGGCGTCGACCTGCTCGTCCAGACCGGCCAAGCCCTCCTCGCGGACCAGGGTGGCGATCTCGTCGGCGCGCGCGACCGCCGCCGACTGCACCGTCGTGAGCAGGTTGCGCTGCAGCAGGACGACGAAGGCCGTCGCCCCGGCCACCAGCGCGACGGCGACGACCAGCACCGCTGCCGCCGTCGACCGCCCGCGAACCCCGCGCAGGGCGGGGTGACGCCTGGGGCGCGTTGGCTCAGACATGGTCCTCACGTGACGGCGGTGGCAGGCCTGCTCGTCGCAGTCTGGCAGGCGGCGAGCTCGTAGAGCTCTGCGCACCGCGCGACCACGGCGTCCCACGACTGCGGCACCGGGCGGCGGGCGCCGGTGGCCAGGTGGCGCAACCGCAGCCGGTCGCCCAGCAGGTCCGCGACGACGCAGGCCATCTCCGCGTCGTCGGCCACCAGCTCGCCGTGCACCCCCGGCTCGACGAACTCGGCGACGCCCGCGCCGCGGTAACCGACGACCGGGAGCCCGGCGCACCGCGCCTCCAGCGCGGCGATGCCGAACGACTCCATCAGCGCCGGGGCGACGTACAGATCAGCCGACGCCAGCAGGTCCGCGACGGACGGCCGGTCCAGCCGTCCGGCGAGCAGCACGACGTCCTGCAGCCCGCGCCGTCGCACCTCCCGCGCCACGGCGTCCGTCTGCGGGCCGGAGCCGGCGATCACGGCGCGCCACGGCACCCTCCCGGCCAGCTGCTGGTCGACGAGCTCGAGGACGTCGACGAAGGCCATCGGGCGCTTCCGGGCGGCCAGACGCATGACCGACGCGACGGTCAGGACGTCGCGCACCCCGACGTCGGCGCGCTGCCACGCGGTGGGATCCACACCGTTGGGCAGGACGCGAACCGGTCGGCCGATCGCGTGCACGAGGGCGTCGGCCGCGACCCGGCTGACCGCCGTCCACGTCACGCCCGGCCCGACGAGCGCGGCGACCGCGCGCAGTCCGTTCGTCACCGGCCAGGTGCGCTGGGCCACCGAGTGCATGGTCACCACGGTGGGCAGGTCGGAGGCCGCGGCCTGCCGTGCCGCCGACCACGCGAGCGGTGACACCACCGAGGAGTGGCAGTGGACGACGTCCGGGCACAGCGTGTCGATCACGCGCGACACCCGGGCGTCGGCGAACGGGGATCGGGTCACGTCCGGGTGCGCGGCCGCGCCGTCCGTCGAGGTGAGCACGTGCACGTCGTCGCCCCGGAGTCGTTGCTGCGCAGCGAGATCGGCGACCTGCCGCTCGATGCCGCCGAGCCGTGGCAGGTACACGTCGCTGACGTGCAGGACCCTCACGCCGCCGCTCCCGCCAGGTGCCGGCCACGCCAGCGGCCCCAGCCCCAGGCGCCGGTGACGGCCAGCCCCAGCGGGATCTCGAGGAAGAAGGTGAAGGCGCGGTACACGAGGGCGGCCGCCGCGGCGTCGGCTGCCGCCGCCCCGGCCAGCGCCAGGCAGCTGGTCAGCACGAGCTCGGCCACCCCAGCTCCGCCCGGCGTGATTGGTACCGCGGTCACCAGCCGCTCGAGGGCGACAGCTGCCAGCACCGCCGTCCACGGCAGCGGTGCGCCGAGAGCCCGCAGGGAGCACCACAGGAGGACGGCCAGCAGAAACAGGTAGCCGACCATCCCCAGGCTGAGCCGGTGCCACGACCGGGCGACGGTGCGGATCACCTGACGCCTCAGGCGCACCGCCGCCACCGCCGCTGCACGTGGATCACGCCCTCGGCCGGGGCGCACGCGAGCGACCACCCGTGCGACGGACGCCGCGCACCGCGCTGCCAGGCGCTCGCGGGCCGCAGCCAGCACGCCGATGCCGAGCAGGGTGACGGTCACCACCGTCAACCAGCTGACGGACCGGGCGCCCGTCACGCCCGGCAGGGCGACGGCGGCCCAGGCCAGCCCCGCCGCGCCGACCGCCACGCGTGCGAGCAGGTTGCACGCCGTGCTCACCGTCAAGAAGGCGCCGAGCGCGCCGGGCGCGAAGCCCCACGACCGCACCATGGTCGAGGTGAGCCCCAGGCTCAGCGCGCCTCCGAGCGGCACGGCGTTGCCGATCGCGCTGCCGGCCAGGTTGAGGCCGATGGCCCGGCGCGAGCTCAGACCGGGGAGCGACGCGGTGAGCACCGCGCTGTGCGCCCACAGGCCGGCCCACCAGACGGCGACGAGCGCTGCCAGCCAGGGCAGGTCCAGGGCGTGGAGCTCATGACCGACCGCCGACCACGTCGCGCCGCTGGCGGAGGGGACGGCGAGCAGGAGGAGCACGCAAAGGCCGGCGACGAGCGGGGCCGCAACCCACCACCCCCGTGGCCGGACGCGCCGAGCGGTCGCAGTCTCCTGCGCCGGCCTGGTGGTCGTCACCCCGGCATGGTCCGGGTCCACGGCTGAACGTCACCTGAACGCGGCTCCTGGCATGCTCGCCGGCATGCCGCGCACGATCGTGTCCTTCCACGCGCACCCGGACGACGAGGCCCTGCTCACGGGCGGGAGCCTCGCGGGCGCTGCGGCACAAGGACATCGGGTCGTGCTCGTCGTCGCCACCGACGGGGAGGTCGGGCTGGCCACCGCCGCCGACGCGCAGGACCTCGGACGACGACGGGCGGCCGAGCTGGACCGCGCAGCCGCGGCGCTCGGGTGCGCGCGGGTGGTACGGCTCGGCCTGCCCGACTCGGGCTGGAAGGGATCGGCGCGCGACGGGCAGGTCTTCAGCCGGCTGCCGCTCGAGCGTGCGGCGTCAGGACTGCTGGCGGTCCTGGCGCAGGAGTCGCCCGAAGTCCTGACGACCTACGACCCGGCGGGTGGGTACGGGCACCCCGACCACCAGCAGGTGCACCGCGTCGGGGCGTTCGCCGCCGCCCGGGCCGGGACGCCGGTCGTGCTGCAGGCCACGGCACCCCGGGAGCGGCTGCACCGCGCCGTCCGGGTGGCGGCGCGGGTACCGGGCCTCCTGGACCAGGTGGACCCGGGTGCCTTCGCCCAGGCCTTCAGCCCCCGCGCCGACATCACGCACGTCGTCGACGTCCGCCCTCACCTCGCGGCCAAGCGGGCGGCCATGGCAGCCCACGCCAGCCAGGCCGCGTCGGACGTCGGCCCGCGAACGCTCGCCCTGCTGCTGCGCCTGCCCGCACCGCTGTTCCGGGCCGTCGCCGGGCACGAGTGGTTCGTCGACCCGGCGCGACCCGGAACGCGGTCGAGCACCCTGCTCCAGGACGGTTGACTCAGCCGATCCGGCCGCGGTCCCGCTCGTCCAGACCGTCGAGGTCGTCGTCATCGCTCGCCGACCACGTGGACCCGGGCTCGTGCAGCTCGATGACGTCGCGGCGGCTGCGGGTCAGGTAGACAACGACGACGAGGATCGTGACGAGGAAGATGGCGCTCGTCACGACCGTGCCGAGGCCGAGACCCCCGTCGCCCTTGGCCTGCGACAGGAAGTCACCGAGCGATGCGCCGAGGGGTCGCGTGAGGACGTAGGCGATCCAGAACGACAGCACGGCGCCGAGCTTGAGCCCGTAGTGCGCCCCCGCGACCATCGCGATGCACACGGCGAACAGGACCACGGACGGGAAGTACCCGATGCCCAGGCCCTCGGCCAGCAGGTCGCCCGCTGCGGTGCCCAGCGCGAACGTGAACAGGATCGCCAGCCAGTAGAAGGACTCCCGCCGCGTCGTGGTGATGGAGTGGATCGACAACGTCCGCTCGCTGCGGTACCAGACGGTGAAGGTGACGGCCAGGGCGATGGCGAACGCGAGCGTCGTCACCTGCAGGGGAACGCCCAGCCCGTCCACGAGGTTGTCGGTGAACAACGTGCCCACGATGCTGATCAGCACGACGGCCAGCCAGTAGGTCGACGGCACGTACCGCGTGGCACGGAACTGCCACACCAGGACGGCGACCAGTGCGACGCCCATCACGATCGTCGTCAGCGTCAGGCCGAGGCCGAGCGTCACGTTCAGGTAGTCGGCCGCGGTCTCGCCGACCGTCGTCGCGAGCACCTTGATCACCCAGAACCAGACGGTCACCTCGGGGACCTTGTTGAGCATCTCGCGCGGCGAACGGCGCGGCAGGGCAGGGGAGTTCGGTGTCATGGGCGGCGACCGTAGGGACGTCCACCTGAACGTCGACTGAACAGGGACGGTCGACGGGGCTCTGGCCGTGCTCGTCGTCTTCGCGGTCGGCGAGATGGGGAGACGGAGAACCACCGGAAGCCCTCGCGCGCGACCGCTTGCTGCTGGCGTGCGCAGGCGCATGGTTGACCCTCGTCGTGGTCGCCCGCCACCTGTGGTGACGAGCCGCGCCGGGTCCTCTCGGCGGCAGACCCGCGCTACCGCCTCCCCGCGCGGGGCCGACGTCCTCAGACCGTCAGGGCAGAACGGGCGACGACGAGCAGACCCAGCCCCGTCACCGCGACCGCGGTCAGCACCGGGAGCGCCCTCGCGAGCATCATCGCGGCGTGCTGACCGGGCAGCGCCGAGCGGCCGGCACGGCCCGCGCTCCACCGCTCGAAGCGGTCGCGGGCGAGCACCAGCAGCAGCCCGGTGCCGACCAGGGCCGAGGCCATGCCGATGCCGTAGAAGAGCACCAGGACCGCCCCGAACCAGGCTCGGCCGAGGGCGATCCCTCCCAGCAGCACCAGCAGCGCCGACGGGCTGGGCACGAGGCCGCCCGCCAGGCCGACGGCCGCGAGCCGCAGGGTCCCGCGTCGTCCGCGGACGGCGGGACGCGGTGCGGCGTGAGCGTGGTCGTGCGAGTGGGAGTGGTCGTGCGAGTGGTCGTGCGCGTGGTCGTGCGCGTGGTCGTGCGAGTGGGCCGGTGCCGCCGGCGAGCCCCCGACCGCGACCAGCGTGCGGGCCACGGCCACAGGCTCGTGGGTGTGGCCGCCGGGTCCGTGCGTGTGGCCGCCCGGGCCATGGGTGTGACCGCGGCGCGCGGCGCGCAGCAGCGTGACGCCGATGCCCGCCAGGAGCAGCCCGCTGACCAGCCCGAGCCAGGGGTACACGCGTTCCGGGGCGGCGAGCGCGGCACCGCTGAGGGCCGCGCCGAGCAGCAGCACCCCCAGCGTGTGGGTGATCGTCACCGAGACGCCGATCGTGGCGGCCTGCCGCCAGGTCCCCTCACGGCTGACCAGGTAGGCGGCCATCAAGGTCTTGCCGTGCCCGGGCGCGAACGCGTGCGCCGCGCCGAGGACCAGCGACAGCACGATCGCGAGCAGCGCGAACGCGGGCGTGAGGTGCGTGCGTGACACGAGGTCGGTGTAGGCGGTCGTGAAGCGGTCGAGACCGCGCAGCGGCCCCGCGGCCAGCGGCGAGCTCGACCGGTCGCCCGCCACCGCACCGTCGCCGCGCTCGACCTGCAGGCGCGCCGACCGCTGGTCGAGCGGCGAGGTCAGCAGGTCCGCCGGGTAGGCGCGCAGCTGCTGCGACACCGACGTGGCGGGGACGTCGCTGGTGGCGAGGCGGGTGCCGTCGCCCACGGCGGTGACCTCGTGCCAGCCGACGCGGGCGCCGGTCGGCGGCGCGGCGTACGACAGCGCGCGGCCGACCGTCTGGACCTCGGCGCTGCGCAGGGCGCACTCGAGCCGGGTGGTCGCCAGGCCGGCTGCGCCGGCGACGACCTCCAGCCGCGAGCTCGAGACGGCCAGCGGGACGGACTGCCCGCCGACGGACAGGCGTGCCCCCGTCGCGAGCTGTGCGCACTGCTCGGTCCGCCAGGCGTCCGCGCCGACGGGCTGCCGGCCGGGTGCGGCGTCCGGGAACGCCTGCAGGGTGGGGATCTCGGCCCGGTCGACGACGACGTCCACGCGGACGGCGTCGGGCTCGACGTGCAGCGCGCTGGCGTAGCTGACGGTGAAGTTGCCCAGGGGGTGCGCGGACGCCGCGGGGGCGGTGACCAGCGCCGCCGTGCCGCAGCCGACGAGCGCGATCGCTGCCGAGACGACGGCGCGCGCGAGGGACCGTCGCACGTCAGCCCTGCGCCTTCAGCGACGCGAGCGACGCGCGCGCCTTCGGTGCGAGCACCGGCGAGAAGTAGGGATTCGTGCGCAAGGCGCGGGTGAGCGACGTGCGCGCGTCGGCGTTGCGCCCCAACGACTTCTCGATCATCCCGCGGTGGTAGGCAAAGAGCGCGTTGCGCATCCCGAGCGCGGCCGCGCGGCGCGAGTGCACCAGGGCCTCCCGGTCGCGGCCCGCGGAGTGCAGCGCCCAGGCGTACGCGTCCTCGACCTGGATGCTGGTCCGCCGGCGCAGCTCGGCCCCGGCCGTGGCGACGGCCTGCCGCGAGCGACCGTGGTCGGCGTCGTACAGCGAGAGCTCGAGATCGACGTTCGCACCGGCTGCCCGGAACAGCCGCACCGTCGCGTCGATCACGGCGTACTGCTGCCGGGCCTCATCGGTCTTGCCGGCCGAGGCGAGCAGCTCGGCGTACTCGATCAGGTAGGTCGGCTGCGGGAGCCGTGTCGTCACCTCGGCCCAGTCCCGCAGCGCTTGCTCGGTGCGCCCGCGAGCGGCCTCCACGCGGGCCCGCCCGGCGAGCAGCGGCACGTACGAGGGGTCGCGCCGCAGCCCGTCGGCGAAGTGCCGCTCGGCGGTCGGCAGGTCTCCCTGGTTGAAGGCCAGCTCGCCGAGGTACTGCAGGGCGAAGGCCTGGTCGGCCGGGCTCTGCGCCACCTCGAGCGCGCGCTCGAGCGCGAACCGGGCCCCGTCGTCGTCCCCGCGCAGCTCGTAGCTGTACGAGACGCGGGAGTAGGAGGCGACGCCCGGCTTGAGGTCGACCATGCGTTGCAGGGCCGACCAGGCCTGGGGGTAGCGCCCGAGCTCGGCCAGCGCGTCCGACATGACCCCGAGGTTCGTCGAGCCGTAGGCGTTCAGGTCCGCCGCCTGCTGCGTGAGCGCGAGCGCGCCGTCGAAGTCGTGGCGGGACGCCGCGAGGGTCGCCTGGCCGGTCAGGGCGCCGGCGTTGTCGTGGGGGCGGATCTGGAGCGAGCGGGCGAAGGCCCCGTCGGCCTTGGTGTAGTAGGACGGGTCGGCCGTCAGACGGGCCTGGCTCGTGTACAGGGCGCCGAGGCTCGACCAGGCCGACCAGTCCTGCGGCAGCGCGCGGAGTCGGTCCTGCAGCGAGGCGATGGCGCTGCTGGCGTCCCGAGCGCTCACCACCTCTGCCGGCGGGGCGACGACGCCGCGGGCCGCGGCGGTCCCGGGTCCGCTCTGGCCGACGACACCGGTCACGGCCCCGACGACGAGCAGCGGCACGGCCAGGGCCACCGAGGCGGCGGTCAGCGTGAGGATCTTGCGGGAGCTCGTCATCGTGTGCCCTTCGTGGGCCTCGTCGACACCAGGTCGGCGAACACGACGAGGTTGTCCTCGTGGTGCCCGATCCTGGAGTCGAACGGCCCGTCGCAGGTGACCAGGTGGATGCTCGGCTTGCCGGTGATGCGGTAGACGACCTCGTCCGGGAACGCCGACCGCGGGTACGACGCGCGTCCCACGACGCGGAACACCGCGGTCGTCTGGTCGGCACGGTCGACCGTGATCGGGTCGCCGACCCGCAGGTCCTTCAGCCGGTAGAAGACGCCAGGACCGGAACGGCTGCTGACGTGTCCGGCGAACAGGGTGGCGCCCGGCCCGCCGGGGTGCGGACCGCCGCTCCACCAGCCGACGTCGTCGAAGCTCTCGGGCACGGTGAGGCTGCGATCGGTCTGCACGCGCAGGCCGACGAGGTCGCGGTCGATCTTCAGCCGCGGCACGTGGATGGCGATCGCGGCCGCGGCGTGGTCGTCGACCGGGGCCAGCGGCACGGGGGTGGCTCCGGGCACGGTGATGCCGCTCGTGAGGGCGTCACCGGCCTGCGGGTCGTCGGGAGCGGAGGCGACCGGCGCGGTCGGCGCCGGGTGGTCGCCGGCGCGGGCGACCGCCGTCCCGACCCCCAACGAGGTGACGACGAGCCCGAGCGCCACGAGCCCGGCCGCCGCAGGCGCCGCGCGGACCTGCGCGACGACCTGCGACCACCGGCCGACGGCGCGGAGACGCACGGGCCGAGGCCCGTCCGTCCCCGCGCCGCCGTCGTGCATCAGCGGACGACCGCGGTGCGGCGCTCGCGACGGAACAGCAGGACGCCGAGCCCGGCCAGCAGCAGCCCGAACGCACCCGCGGACGCGGCCTGGGTCGGGAAGCCGTCGTCCGGCGTGGCGCCGGTGTTCATCGCACCGCTCGGCATCTTGGCCGAGCTGGCCCCGACGGCCGAGCCCGAGTTGGGCAGCGCCAGGTAGGGGAACGAGCTGCCGAACGCCACGTCGTTGGCGTTGACGCCGTCCCCGGCAGCCAGCGGCTGCACGATGGACACCTTCTTCGGGGCGCCGTTCTTGTCGACCGTGACGGCGCCTTCGGCCGCCTGCAGCGTGATGTCGACGACGTCGTCCCCGAGCCGGCGACCGTTGGGGAAGCCCGCGTTGTCGCCCGCCAGCACACCGAGCCGGTTGGGCTGCGCGGTGGGCTTGATGGACGTGTTGAGCCGCAGCATCTCCGACGGCGTCGGCTTGGCCGGCTGGTTGAGGCCCTTCAGGCCGGTCAGGAAGATGGCCTGCAGGTCGTTGCGCGGCGTCTTCGGCGCCTTGATGCCGTAGATCTTCTCGACGAGCTTCGGCACCTCGGGGTCGAGCACCCGGTCGACGACGGGCTGCACGGTGCGGTCCTTCTCCGGCGGGAGCGCGTTGAACGCGTCCTTGAGGCCGGTCGGCACCACGAGCTCGTTCACCAACGGGTTGCCCAGTCGCGAGACCTGGACGTAGTCGCCGCTGTACTTCTGCGTGCCGTCAGCCGCCGCGACCCGCATGCTCGGCCGGTCGGTCGTGCTCCAGACCCCGATGACCGGGTCGGCCTTCGTGACGCCCAGCTCGGACTTGGGGATCTGCAGCGCGACGCTGTTGACGTTGTAGTGGCTGAGCGTGTCGTTGCCCGACTCGCTCAGGTTCGCCCCGTACAGCAGGTCGAACACCCGCAGGTCGAGGAAGAAGGGGTCGTCCGCCTGGCCGGCGAACGACTGGCCGCCGCCCTTGACCTTGGCGATCGACTGACGACGCAACGACGCGTAGTCCGGCATCGACGCCTTGCCGACGTTCGACGGAGCGACCTTGCCGCTGGAGACGATCGTGGTCTCCTTGCCGTCGGCGTCGATCTTCTTCAGCGTGTAGGTCTGCTTGAGCAGCAACGTCGGGTCGGTGAGCTTCTTCACCGGACCGTTGTTGTAGAGGAACGTCTTCGTCCCTCGCTTGTCGGTCGTCTTGAACTGCCACTGGTACGTGACGTCCGGCTTGGCGTCGCCGTCGCTGTCGATCTTGATGTTGTAGTGCGCGTCGTCGGACCAGGGGTAGAAGTTCGGGCCGCCGCTGGGGTCCTCGAAGGGGATCCAGTTGGCGACCAGGGTCACGGTGTCCGGCTTGTCAGGGCTGACGAACGCGTACGTGTCCGTGTTGTCGGCCTGCGGGTCGGCGGCGGTCAGCGGTGCCTCGCGGTGGCTGGAGGCCGAGCTGACACCAGGCCCCAGCAGGGCGATGGACCCGCCGAAGGCGAGCGCCGAGCCGGTCAGCGCGATGGTCGACGCGCGGAGCGCCGATCCGCGCCGCCGGAGCGGTCGGGTTGGAGCGGGAGGAGCCACGATGTTTCCCTCGATTCGACTTGGCCTCGTCATCGAGACCGGGGTGCCCCCCTCCCGGGGCCTGGATCCGCTCAGGAGCGGCCGTGCGGCGACCGGGTCTGTCCTCTCGACGCGGTCACGGCGTCAGTTCGGCTCGGTGGCCCCGCCGGATGGGTGCGGGTTCGGCGGTGAAGGGGGTCGTCGTCGTGAGGTCGCCCTCGACCGCGGGCCACGAGGAGGTCCAGACTGGGCGCCAGGGGTCGCCCCGGTGCGCGCGCGTCGGGTGGCACCGTGGGAGGGTCGATGGCGTCCGGGTTCCACGACGGCAGCCGCGAGCTGCAGGACCGCTTCGGCACGCGCGCGCTGGCCGACCGGATCGACGACCTGCTGGTGTCCGACACCATCAGCGACGCCGACCGGGCGTTCATCGAGGCGCGCGACCTGTTCTTCCTCGCCACCGCCGACGCCGAGGGGCGCCCGACCTGCTCGTACAAGGGCGGCGCACCGGGCTTCGTCCGCGTGCTCGACGAGCGCACCGTCGCGTTCCCGAGCTACGACGGCAACGGCATGTACCTCTCGCTGGGCAACGTCCTCGTGCACCCGGACGTCGGGATGCTGTTCCTCGACCTCGAGCGCGGTCACCGCATGCGCCTGGACGGCACGGCGAGCATCGACCCCGACGACCCGCTCGTCGCGGACTACCCCGAGGCGCAGCTCGTCGTGCGGGTGCGGGCCCGCGCCGTGTACCCCAACTGCCCGCGCTACCTCCACCGCTACCAGCTCGTGCGGCGCTCGCAGTTCGTGCCGGAGGCCGGGCGCCTGACGCCGGTGCCGGAGTGGAAGCGGTCCGACTGGGCGTCCGACGTCCTGCCCGAGGGCGACCCGGCCCGCGAACCCGACGAGCGCGAGGTGCTGGGCCGCTGACGACGTCCGCGCACCCTGGCATGCTCTGCGGGACAGCCGGACGACGGAGGAGGACGACGGTGCGGATGAAGGTCGAGCTGGTGCCCCTGCCGGTGGCAGACGTCGAGCGGTCGATCGCGTTCTTCGAGGGCAGGCTGGGATTCACGAAGGACGTCGACGTGCAGCCGGCCGACGGCATCCGCGTCGTGCAGCTGACCCCCGAGGGATCGGGCTGCTCGATCGGCTTCGGCACCGGCCTGGACGTCTACCGCGGCGAGCCCGGCAGCGTGCGCGGCGTGCACCTCGTCGTCGAGGACGTCGAGGCCGCCCGTGCCGAGCTGGTCGGCCGCGGTGTCGACGTCGGCGAGGTGCACGACTTCGGCGGAGGTGTCAGGGGAGCGAGCTTCGCCGACCCCGACGGCAACACCTTCGAGCTGCAGGAGATGGCCTGGCGCCAGGGCGAGACCTTCTAGCGGTCAGCCGTCCTGCGGTCGCGCGGGCGGCAACGACGCGACGTCGCCGGTCTGGACGACGTCGTCGGCCACCAGGCGCAGCTTGCGGTTCGTCACGCTGCTGGCCTTCTTCAGCACCCCGAAGGCCTCGTCCTCGCCGACCCGGCGCTCGGCCATCACGATGCCGATGGCGGCGCCGATCGTGCGGGAGGACCGCAGGGCCTCCTCGAGGTTGGCGGCGTTCTGCTTGCTCAGGACGCCCTCGGCCTGCAGCTCGGCCATCAGCTCGCGGTCGATCTCGGCCCGCTTCTCCAGCATCGTGATGCGTTCGCGGTCGTTCGCGGTCTCGGCCTCGTGGGCGTCGGCGCGGGCGTCGCTGGCGTCGGCGCGGCGGTCGGAGGCGTCCGCGCGCCGGATTAGGTCGTCGATCTCCTCCCGGTTGCTGCGCAGCCGGGTGGTGAGCTCGTCGACGCTGTCCTCGCGCGCGTCGCCGTCAGGGGAAGGTGCCTCGGTCATGCCGGAATTATCACCAGGAGCGGCCGACGTGAAAAGTCGGGCGGCGCGCTCATCGACCGCGCGCAAGGGTCGATCGGTCATGCGGTCTCCTAGTACGCGGCGCGGAGGACGGACGTCGCGGAGTGGGCCGGGTCGCCGTCGTCGGCCTGCAGGCTGATGTCGACGGCGTGGTACCGCGCGACGAGGTCGCGGCTGACGGCGAAGCGGGCCGGGCTCGTCGAGCTGACGACGCCCAGCGGCAGCATCTTGTTCGTGGCCGGGTCGAGCAGCCACGCGTAGTAGAAGTGCCCCGACGTCGCGGCGGGCAGCCCGCTCGTGCTGATCGACATGCGGGTCTGCTCACCGGGCGACGACATCGTCACCCGTCCCGAGGCGTCCGCGTCACCCTGCCCGGCCACCGGCTGCAGGACGACGACCCGCACCGCGGTCTCGCGGGCCGGCTGCGACCGGGACGCCGTCCACGCCGCACCGGCGCCCGCGCCGCCGGCCACGAGGGCCAGGGCAGCGGCCGCCACGCCCAGCCGGCGTCCGGACCACCGGCGCCGGGGCAGCACCGGCAGTGCCGGCAGGTCGACGACGTCGAACCCGCTGCCGGTGGACGACGGACGGTCGGGCGGTGCGACCAGGCGACCGGCCGACCGCAGCGCGGCGTGCGCGGCGGTGAGGTCGACCAGGGCCGACCGGCAGTCGGCGCAGCCGCGCAGGTGCTCGACGACCTCTCGGGTCTCGGCGCGGTCGAGGTCGCCGGTGAGCAGCTGGGGGAGGGCGTCCGCCGCTGTCTCGCAGGTCATCACCCGCCACCTCCTTCGGTCGTCTCGTCGTCCACGTGGCCCGGTGCGCGACGGTCGTGGTGCCCGTCGTAGCCGTCGAGCAGCTGGGCCAGCGCCCTGGAGCCGCGGGCCATGCGCGCCTTCACGGTGCCGAGCGGCACGTCCATGCGTCGGGCGATCTCGGCCTGCGTGCAGTCCTCGAAGTAGGCCAGCTCGAGCGTCACCCGCTGCGCGTCGGGCAGCCGCTGCAGGGCCGACCGGACGTCGGCGGCCCACGCGAAGCGGTCGGCCAGCTGCTCGCCGTCGTCCCCGACCAGGTCGCGGATCGTCTCGACGGCGACGACCGCCGGACGACGGCGCCGCAGGTCGTCGATCGCGCGCCGGCGGGCGATGGTGAACAGCCAGCCGGACAGGCTCCCCGACGCGTCGAACCGGTCGGCGGCCCGCCACACGTCGAGGAACGTGCGCTGCAGGACGTCCTCGGCGTCGTCCGGCCCGACCAGCCGGCGCAGGTAGGCCAGCACCACGGGGCCGAAGCGCGCGTAGCAGCGCTCGAGCGCGGAGGGGTCGCCCCGCGACAGCGCGAGCGCCAGCTGGTGGTCGTCCTCCACGACCTGGATTCGTAGTCCGCCCCGTCCGTGGTTGCACGGCGAGTGCCCGCCGCTGGCGCGAACCGCGCCAGTGCGCCGTCCGGTGCAACCGGCCAGCGGTCTCGTCGCGATCCCCGGGCTGACAGGCGCCACCCCTCCTCACCCTCCTGGAGATCCCGTGCACCGCTTCCGTCGCTCTCTCGTCGCCCTCACCACCGTGGCCGTGGCCGCGGTCACCGTCGCCGCGGCCCCTGCCGCCACTGCGTCGTCACGCCACCGCCACCACGAGCTCGGCACCCGCAGCCTGGCGGCCGTGCTGGCCGCCGACGGCCACTCCTTCGACCGCAACAGCAACGACTACGACGTCCTCGACGCCGCCGTCACCGCGGTGCTGACCGCCAAGCCGTCGAGCCCGGTCGCGGTGCTCGCCGACGGCACCGTGGCGCTCACGGCCTTCCTCCCCGACGACCGGGCTTTCCGCGTGCTCGTCCACGACCTCACCGGCACCTGGTACCGCAGCGAGTCCGACGTCTTCGCGGCCGCCGCGACGCTCGGCATCGACACGATCGAGGCGGTGCTGCTCTACCACGTGGTGCCCGGGGCCACGATCACCTACAAGCAGGCGACGCGCTCGGACGGGGCCACCCTGGCCACGGCGCTGGCCGGGGCCGACCTCACGGTCAAGGTGCGCGGGCGCTGGTGCCGCTTCGTGTCCTTGGTCGACGCCGACCCGGACGCGGCGAACGCGGTCGTGCTCCCGTGGGCGCGCGACATCAACCGCGGCAACCGGCAGATCGCCCACGGCATCAGCCTGGTGCTGCGCCCCGTCGACCTCTGAGGGTCGGCGCACGACGTCGAGGGCCCGACCGCGCGGTCGGGCCCCCGACCTGCGCGCTACCGGACGACGGCCACGGGGGAGGCGACGGTGCGGGCGAGCGCCTGGCTCACCGACCCGAGCAGCAGCCCGGCGAACCCGCCACGACCGCGCGAGCCCACGACCAGCAGCTGGGCGCCCTCGGCGTGGTCGAGCAGCGCCTGGACCGCGGCGGCGTGCACCACCGAGACCCGCACCTCGACGTCCGGGTACCGCTCGCGCCAGCCGGCGAGCGTCTCGCTCACGACCAGCTCCTCCTCCTGCTCGAACCGGTAGCTCGCGGGGAGCACCTCGCCCAGCCCGGCCGCCACCGGCACGCGATCGGTCGACCACGCGTGCACGACGTCGAGGGACGTCGAACGGCGCGACGCCTGCGCGAAGGCGTAGGCCAGCGCGGGCTGGGCGTCCGTCGTCCCGTCGACCCCGACGACGACGCCGTCGCGCGGCCGTTCGGGGTCGTCGACGTCCTTCACCACGACGACCGGGCAGCGGGCGTGCTGCACGACCTCGGCCGCCACCGACCCCAGCAGCAGCGCGGCCACGGCGCCCGGACCGCGGCTGCCCACCACCACGCAGGTCGCCTCCGCCGAGGCCCCGACCAGCGCCCAGCCGGGTGGTTGCTCGGTGAGGACGTAGCGGGCGGTCAGCCCGGGCGCCAGCGCGTCGACGGCCGCGCGGGCGTCGTCCAGGACGTCGGTCTCGCCGCGGACGTGGGCGTGGACGACGTGCAGGGGCAGCCGCTGCCGGGCGGCCTCGTCGACGGCCCAGCGCAGCGCGCGGTCGGACGCCGGGCTGCCGTCGACGGCGACGACGACGGGGTGGACGGACGTGCGGGTCATGACGGACCTCCGGTGGTCGTGGCACGCCGGGTGGAGCCCGGCAGGTCCACCCTGGCGCGGGTGGCGCACCGTCGTCCGGGCCGAAGGTCCTGCGTCTGGTCTGCCTGCGGCACAGGCGGTCTAGGCCAGCCCGAGCGCTCGTGCCTCCTCGGCCAGCTCGTCCCGGACGTCGGGGTGCGCGGCCTCGCGGATGATCGCGGCGGCCTGCTCCTGCTCGGTGCGGCCGAAGCACTCGGCCACCCCCTGCTCGGTGACGACCGCCGTCGGCTGGAACGACGTCACCGGCTCGTCGATCATCGCCACGACGGACGACACGTCGGCCTTCGGGTGCCACGAGCGCAGCGCGACGAACGCCTGGCCGCCAGGGGCGTGCAGCGCGCCGACCAGGAAGTCGGTGGCGCCACCGAAGCCGGAGTGGATGCGCCCTCGGCGGCGCGAGGCGTTGGCCTGGGCGAACAGGTCGACCTGCAGCGCCGAGTTGATCGACGTCATGCCGGGGTGCCGGCTGATGACGGCCGGGTCGTTGGCCCGCTCGGTGCGCACCATGCGCAGCCGCGGGTTGCCGTCCGCCCAGGCGTAGAGCTCGGGGCTGCCGATCATGAACGACGCGCAGACCGGTTCGTCGGGGTCGAGCGCGCCGGCCCGGTCGAGCCGCAGCAGCCCGTCGCCCACCATCTCCGACCAGATCCGCAGCCCGCTGCGCGTGAGCAGACCCTGCAGCGCGGCGTCCGGGATCGCGCCGATGCCGAGCTGCAGCGTCGACCCGTCGGCGACGCGGCGGGCCACCTGCTCGCCGATGACGCGGGCCGCGTCGTCCGGGACGGGAGGCACGACCGGGCTGCCGAGCGGGACGTCGACCTCGACGGCGAGGTCGACCAGGTCGAGGTCGAGCTCGGCGTCGCCGAAGGTGTACGGCACGCGCGGGTTGACCTGGGCGACGACGAGGCCGCCGCGGGCGCGGGCCGCCTCGACCGCGGCGGGGAGCACGTTGACCTCGATCCCGAGCGACACCCGCCCGTCGCGCGGCGTGGAGCACTGCAGCACCACGACGTCGGGGGCCAGGACGGTGGAGAGCAGCCGGGGCAGGAGCGACAGCCGGCACGGCACGTACGCCAGCCGCGGCGAGCGACGCACGCCCGGCCCGACGAACGCCGTCTCGTGCGTGACCCCCTCGCGGTCCGGCAGCCCGGGGTGGGCGTTGAGCAGGTGGAGCCGGTAGATCGGCAGCGCGGCGTCGACCGCGCCCAGCAGCTCCAGCGGGGTCGCGAGGTTGCCGCTCGCGACCACGCGCGGCTCGCCGGCCGCCCGCGGCGCGGTCGCGCGCGCGGCGACGGCGGCCGTCACCGCGGCGAGGGACACCAGGCGCAGCCCGCTCACGGGGCGACCGACCGCACGCCGACGACGGTGCTCGCGGCCTGCCGGGCCGCCGCGAGTCGCGGTCCGTCGGCCGCGCCAGCCACGTGGAGCACGCCGCGGCGCACCTGCACCTCGACCTCCACGAGGCCCAGCTCGCGCAGCAGCTGGCGCACCTCGGCGGCCGTCTCGTCGTCGGGTCGGCTCAGAGCCCGGATCACGTCGCTGCGGCTGACCACGCCGACCAGCCGGCCGTCGTCGACCACCGCCGCGCTCTTCCAGCCCCGGTGGGCCAGCACCGCCGCGACGTCGTGGACGTCGGCGCCCGGCTCCGTCGTCCAGGCCGGGCTGCTCATCAGGTCGCGGACCCGCAGGTCGCCGGCTCGCGGCCGTGCGGGCACGGGACGCGCGTGCGCCCGTGGGTCGGCGGGGACGAGGACGCGCACCACGTCGGCCTCGCCCACCATCGCGACGACCTGGCCGTCGTCGACCACCGGCACGGTGGTGATGCCTCGCGTGGCGAGCAGCCGGACGACGGCGTCGACGGCGTCGTCCGGCGTCACCGTGACGACGGACGGGCTCATGATGTCGGAGACCCTCATGCGTCGACCGTTGCGCGAGCGCCGTTCCCGTCGCAAGGCCGAAGGTCCCTCGACGAGGTGATGCGTCCGGGCGCGGCGATGGGGGTTCACGATCCCGGGCCGCGAACCCCCATCTGGCCGGATCCCCTATGGCTCGATGACGCCGGCTGGTGCCCACGGTGTCAACGATCGCCGCGTCCCGCACCTCGGAACCCGCGCCTGGCCGGGACGACCTCCGCGGAGGTGACGGTCCAGCCGGTCGCCTCGTCGACCGCCACCTGCTCCAGCGCCTCGTGCACCCGGCGTTCGGCGAGCTGGGTCGCCGCCGTGTCGTCGTCCGCCTCGACGTCGAGGCGCACGGTCACGCCCAGGTCGGGGCCGGCCCGGCGCACGTCGACGTCCCACTCGACCGGGAGGCCCTCCCACAGGTGGCGCGGGTCCAGCCGCGGGCTGCCTCGTCGTCCGTGCACGCGCAGCCGCACGACTGCGTGGCGCCCCCGGCCGGCCACGGCGCCGCCGTCCCTCAGCTCCTGGCGCGGGCGGTCGGGGTCCATTCCGCGCCGTAGCCGGTGGGCAGCCGGGCGATGCGTTCGGCCTCGAGCTCGATCCGCCGGGCGTCCAGCCCTCGGCCGTCGGGCGCGACCCGGCGCAGCTCGACCAGCAGGGCGGCATGCACCGCGGCGATGCTGCGGCCCGGCATCGCCTGCGCCACAGCCGAAACCACTCGCTCGACGGTGGGGTGGGAACTCATGCTGGCCTGCCTCGGCTCGGGGCCCGGAAGGGGCCGCCCGGAGGCCGGTGGCTCGACCGGTCTCACCGTAGCCCGGGACCTGCGCGCGCGCAGCCCGAGATCGTTGCAGCGGAGCACGGTTCGCGTCGCCGGGTGGCCGGGGTCGTCGTCCGGTGCGAGGGTCGTCATCTGGTCAAGCCGCGGCCGGCGTCCCAGCACCCCAGCCGAGAGGTGGACCACCATGCCCAACGTCACCGACCACGTCGACGTCGACGTCCCCGTCACCACCGCCTACAACCAGTGGACGCAGTTCGAGTCGTTCCCGAACTTCATGGGCGGCGTGGAGCGCATCACGCAGACCGACGCGACGCACAGCCACTGGGTCACCAAGATCGCCGGCGTCGAGCGCGAGTTCGACACCGAGATCACCGAGCAGCACCCCGACGAGCGGGTCGCCTGGAAGAGCACGGACGGCACCACGCACGCGGGCGTCGTCACGTTCCACCGGCTCGACGACACGCACTGCCGGGTCACGGTGCAGATCGACTGGGAGCCCGAGGGCGCGGTCGAGAAGGCCGGCGCCGTCGTGGGCGCGGACGACCGTCAGATCTCCGCAGACCTCAAGCGCTTCAAGGAGTTCATCGAGGGACGCGGTGCCGCCGAGGGCGCCTGGCGCGGGGACGTCGACCCCACCTGACGTCAGCGTCCGCGGCCGCGGTTGCGGCGCCAGATGGACGCCGAGAGCGCCGTCGCGAAGGTGCACCAGCCCGCGTAGACGCCCAGACCCGTTGCGGCGCGGGCGTCGACGCGGGCTGCGCGTCGGGCCAGGTCGGCGCCGCTCACAGCCAGCGCGGCGGCCGTCACGGTCGCGGCCCCGAGCCGGTGCTGTCGGAAGAACAGCCAGGTCCACGCCGCGTTGGCGACCAGGTTCGCCCCGAGCGCCACCGCGAACTGCCGCGCCGCGTCGTCCTGGCCCTGCTCGTGCCAGCGATCCAGCGCCGACGCCGACGACACCGCCACGTCGGTGTAGAGCGCCGTCCAGACCACCGGGAACACCGCCCCGGGCGGCTGGAACGCGGGCTTGTCGAGCCGCTGGTACCACCGGCTCTGCACGTCGCGGCTCGCGGCGCTCCCCACGAGTGCTGTCGCCGCGACGGCAGACCCGGTGAGCGACAACAGCTTCAGGTTCATCGGCTCAGATGTCGGCGAGCCGGGCGACGACGTCCGACCCGACCCGCTCGGTGAACGCGACCGCATCGGCGGGCGGCGGGCTGAGCCAGATCTGGTCGATGCCCAGGCCGGCGTAGGTCTCCGCCTTGTGCAGGAACGCGTCGCTGAACGGGTCGTCGCGCACGATCACGGTGCGCGACACCTCGGACGGGTCGCGACCGACGTCCGCGCAGTGCCGGTCGAGGACGTCGAGCTTGTGCCGGACGACGTCGTGCCCCTCGTCGAAGAGGTTGCACGCGTCGGCGTACCGGGCGACCAGCCGCAAGGTCTTGCGCTCGCCGGTGCCACCGATCAGGACGCGCGGCCGGCGCTCGCCGATCGGCGGCACGTTGACCGGCTCGGCCAGCTGGTAGTGCTGGCCCTGGAAGGGCGAGTCGTCGTCCGACCACATCCGCTCGACCACCTGCAGCGTCTCCTCGAGCCGCTCGAACCGCTCGGACGTCGACGGGTACGGCACGCCCAGCCCCTGGTGCTCGCGCTCGTACCAGGCGGCGCCGAGCCCGAGCATCGCGCGCCCGCCGGACAGCACGTGCAGGGTCGTGACGGTCTTGGCGAGCAGGCCGGGGTGCCGGTAGGTGACGCCGGTGACGAGAAGGCCCAGCTCGACCCGCTCGGTCTGGCCGGCCAGGAACCCCAGCGAGGTGTAGCCCTCGAGCATCGGCTCCGGCGGCCCGCCGAGCGGCTCCATCTGGAACCAGTGGTCCATCATCGTCAGCGTGTGCACCCCGCCCTGGTCGGCGGCGCGGGCGACGGCCTGCAGCGTGCCCGGGATCGAGCCGGGCCAGCCGGGGTAGGACAGGTTCGAGCAGTGGATGGCGAGCTTCATGTCGCCAGCCGATCACGGATCCGCCTGGTCGGCGCGCCCGGGCTCGGTCAGTTGCGCCACGACGGTGAGGACGTCGCACGCGGCCAGCCGCTGGCAGCGCTGGGCGACGTCGTGGTCGGACGCCGGCAGGTCGCGTCCGACCACCAGCAGGCCCGCACCCCGGCTGCGCGCGACCAGCACCTCGGCCGCGTCGCCGTCGACGACCTCGAACGTGCAGGGCAGCCGCCGCACGCCGCGCAGCCCCTGCAGCGCCGCCCGGAACGTCGCGCGGTCGATCTCGGCCCGCTCCTCGTCGCTCGACCCCGGTGGCACCACCTGCAGGAATCGCACCCGCGCACCTCGCCGGGCCGCCTCGTGCACGGCCGCGCCGGCCACGGCGGCGGCCGAGCCGTCGTTGACGAGGCCGGCCACGACGTCCGCCACCGCCCGCGGCGGGGACGTCGGGCGGGTGCGGTCGTGATGTGCGGGTGCGGGGAGCGCGGTCATGCGTCCAGCCTGCGTCGACGTCGCGCGCGCGGTCGGGCCCTTGGTCCCGTCGTCCGGGCGGCGGGCGGGGCCACACTGGGCGGCATGACGGTGCGCGTGTTCCTGCTGGACGACCACGAGATCGTGCGACGCGGCCTGCGCGAGCTGCTTGAGCTCGAGGACGACATCGAGGTGGTGGGCGAGTCGGCGTCGGCGCTCGAGGCCGCTCGCCGCATCCCCGCGCTGCGACCCGACGTCGCGCTGCTCGACGCCCGGCTGCCCGACGGCTCGGGCATCGACACCTGCCGGGCCGTCCGGTCGGTCGACCCGAGCATCCGGGCGCTGGTGGTCACGTCCTACGACGACGACCAGGCGCTGGCCGCGGCGATCGCGGCCGGTGCCTCGGGGTACGTGCTCAAGGACATCAAGGGCAACGACCTCGTCGACTCCGTGCGGCGGGTGGCGGCGGGCGAGTCGCTGATCGATGCGGCTCAGCGGGCGGGCGTGCGCGAGCGCTGGGCCGCCGACCGCGACGACCCCCGGCTGGCCGCGCTGTCGCCGCAGGAGCGCCGGATCCTGCAGCACATCGCCGACGGGCTGACGAATCGGCAGATCGGCGAGGAGATGGTGCTGGCCGAGAAGACGGTCAAGAACTACGTCACGGCGATCCTGTCCAAGCTGGGCTTCGAGCGCCGCACCCAGGCGGCCGTGTACGCCGCGACCCGACGTCCGCCGAAGCGAGGCTGACCGCTCAGCGCTGCGCCGGCACCTGCCAGACGACGCGCGTGCCGCCGGGCTCGCGCTCGGCGACCTCGAGGTGACCGCCGAGCCGTTCGGCCCGCCGGGTGAGGTTCGACAGCCCGCTGCGGTGCGTGCCGCCGGACGGCCCGCGCCCGTCGTCCTCGACCCGGACGACGAGCGGGTCGCCGAGCTGCACCGCGAGCCGGCACCAGGACGCCCCCGCGTGCCGGACGACGTTCGCCAGCCCCTCGCGGACGACGGCCAGCACCTCGGGCTCGAGGGTCTCGGGCAGCGCCGACCAGTCCGACGGCAGGTCGACCTCGGGCGCGAACCCGAGGCCGTGCGCGGCTTGCTCCACCAGCTCGTCGACCTCGGCGCGCACGCCCGGGCCGCCGAGCGGCCGGTGCAGGGCGAAGATCGCCTGCCGGATGTCCTTGATGGCGTCGTCCAGCTCGTCGACCGCGCCGCTCAGCCGCTCGGCGACGCGCGGGTCGTCGCTGAGCCGCTGCGCCGACTGCAGCGACAGCCCCGTGGCGAACAGCCGCTGGATGACGTGGTCGTGCATGTCGCGGGCGATCCGGTCGCGGTCGTCGAGCAGCTCCATGCGGCCGCGGTCGCGTTGCGCGACAGCGGCTTCGAGGGCCAACGCCGCGGTGCGGCCGAAGACGCCGAGCGGCTCGACCTGCTCGGCCGCGGTGCCGTCGTCGTGCGACCAGGCCACGCCCAGGACGCCGAGCCGGGCCTCCCCGACGCCGATCGGCACCAGGACGGTCGGCCCGCTGCCTTTGGCGCCGAGACGGCGCACGGCCACGGACTCGGGCGCCGGCCGCTCGTCCTCGCGGTGCACGAGCAGCAGCGGCTCGCCCTCGTCGACCAGCTCGGCCCACCGGCCGTCGTCGAGCGCGTCCCCCTTGCGGTGCACCGGATCCGCCGCACTGGTGGCCCGCACGACCAGGCGGCCGTCGTCGTCGAACAGCGCCACCACTGACAGCTCGGCCCCGGTGAGCTCGGTGCAGCGCATCGCCATCAGCCGCAGGGCGTCGTCCTCGGCGTCGCCCTCGAGCAGCCGCTGGGTCATCTCGGCGACGGCGTCCGAGAGCTCGCGCTGGCGGCGCGAGCGGTCGTAGAGCCGCGCGTTCTCGACCGCCACGCCGGCGGCCGCGGCCAGCGCCACCAGGATGGCCTCGTCGTCCTCGGTGAACTCGGGCGCGCTGCGCTTCTCGGCCATGTAGAGGTTGCCGAAGACCTGGCCGCGGATGCTGACCGGCGTGCCGAGGAAGCTGTGCATCGGCGGGTGGTGCGCGGGGAAGCCGAAGGAGTCGGGGTGCGCGGCGATGTCGGCCAGCCGGCGCGGGCGGGGGTCGCGGATCAGCAGCCCCAGCACGCCGCGGCCGGGGGGCAGGTCGCCGATCGCGGCGCGCTCCTCGTCCGTCACGCCCTGGGTGACGAACTCGACGAGCCGCTCGCCCTCGGGCGCCAGCACGCCCAGCGCGCCGTACCGCGCGTCGACGAGGTCGCACGCCGACCGCACGATCCGGCTCAGCACCTGCGCCAGGTCGAGCTCGCTGCTGACCGCCACGACGGCGTCGAGCAGCGAGGTCATGCGGGCCTGCGCACCGACCGCGGCCTGCGCCCGGCTGCGCAGCTCGTCGAGCAGGTCGTCGAGCTCGAGCCGGCCCAGCTGCCGCCACGCCTGCGAGTCGGTCACGAGCCGCAGCGTAGTGGCCGGACCCGTTGGGACGACACGGTTCGCGGGCCCTTGGTCCCGGTCGTGACGGCTCCGCGCACCGCACGCTGGCGGCACGGCGCGACGTCCGCGCCACCGTGCAGGAGGTGCGTCATGGTCCAGCCACCGGTCGACGAGCAGCGTGCTCCCGTGGAGGAGCTGCACCAGCACGAGTGCTGGGCCCTGGTGCGCGGGACGGCGGTGGGCCGGCTCGCCGTCGTCCTGGGCGACGGCCCCGAGATCTTCCCGGTCAACCACGTGGTCGACCACGGCTCCGTGGTCTTCCGCACGGCCGCCGGCACCAAGCTCGACGCCGCGAACGGGCGACGCGTGGCCTACGAGGTCGACGGGATCGACGTGTCGACAGGCACGGCGTGGAGCGTGGTCCTGAAGGGCCGGGCGCACTCGCTGGTGGCGTTGCACGACGTCGTCGACAGCTTCGGGCTGCCGCTCGAGGCGTGGCAGGTCGGGCCCAAGCCGGTGTTCGTGCGCGTGGTGGTCGACACGATCACCGGGCGTCGCTTCACCCCGCGGTGGGTCACCACGGGCTGAGCGGACGGCTCGTACAGTGCCCGTGTGCGGGTACTCGTGACGGGCGGCAGCGGTTTCATCGGCGGGGCGGTGGTGGGCGCTGCTCGCGACGCCGGGCACCAGGTGCAGGTCCTCGACCTCGCCGCGGCGCCGGCCGCCGACGTGCGCGCCGCGTCCGCCGTGCAGGCCGCCGTCGACGACGTCGACGCGGTGGTGCACCTGGCGGCCAAGGTGGGCCTCGAGCAGGGCCTCGACGACCTGCCGGACTACGTGTCGCACAACGTCCTCGGCACCTCCGTGCTGCTCGCGGCGCTGGCTCGGCGCGAGGTTCCGCGGATGGTGCTCGCGAGCTCGATGGTGCTCTACGGCGAGGGCGTCGGACGGTGCTCAGAGCACGGCGACGTGCGCCCGGGGCCGCGACGCCAGGGCGACCTGGCCGCCGGCCGCTACGAGCCACCGTGCCCGACCTGCGGTCGCGAGCTCGCACCGGCGCTGGTCGGGGAGGACGTCGGCGCCGACCCGCGCAGCGGGTACGCGGTGTCCAAGGTCGCGCAGGAGCAGCTCTCGGCGGTCTGGGCCCGGCAGAGCGGCGGGTCGGTCGCCGCGCTGCGCTTCCACAACGTCTACGGACCCGGTCTGCCGCTGGACACCCCCTACGCCGGTGTCGCGGCGATCTTCCGGTCCGCGGTCCGCGCCGGTCGGGCCCCGCAGGTGACCGAGGACGGCGGTCAGCGGCGGGACTTCGTGCACGTGAGGGACGTCGCGCGCGCCTGCGTCGCGGCGCTCTCCGCGCCGCTGCCCACCGGCGCCCTGCGGGCGTTCAACGTCGGCAGCGGCACGCCGCGCACCGTCCTCGACCTGGCGACCACCATGACCGACCTGGCGGGCACCGCAGCGCCGGAGGTCACCGGAGCGGCCCGGCTGGCCGACGTCCGGCACATCACGGCGTCCAGCGAGCGGGCCCGCGCCGAGCTCGGCTGGGCGGCGATCGAGGACTTCGTCGCCGGCGTCCGGGAGCTCCTCGACGAGGCGTAGCCGGCCGGGCGCGGCGGCTCAGACGGGCTGCAGCGCGCCGGGCAGCACGACGTCGAACCGGCAGCCGAGGCCGTGGTTCTCGACCTGCACCGTGCCGCCGTGGGCCTCGACGATGCCGCGTGCCACCGACAGCCCCAGGCCACCGCCGCCGTCCGGGCCGGTCGAGCGCGCCGATGCGCCGCGCCAGGCCAGGTCGAACACCCGGGCCATCTCGTCCTCCGCGATGCCCCCGCAGGCGTCCTGCACGCTGAGCACCAGGGCGTCGCCCGCCCGCCGGGCGCGCACCTGCACCTCGCCGCCGGCCGGGGTGTGGTGCACGCCGTTGACCAGCAGGTTGTCGAGCGCGCGGGACAGCTGTGCGGGATCGACGACAGCGACCAGTCCGGAGCCAGCCTCGCCGGTCACGGCGACCTTGCGCGCCTGCGCGACCGGACCGATCGAGGCGACGGCGTCGGACACCAGGTCCCGCACGTCCATCGACTGGGGGCGCGGCACGAGCGCACCGGCGTGCAGGCGCGAGAGCAGGAACAACGTGTCGACCATCTCGCTGAGCCGGTCGGACTCCACGCGCAACCGCTTGTAGTAGTCGCCGGGGTCGTCGAGGACGCCGTCCTCGAGCGCCTCGGCCATCGCCCGGATGCCGGCCAGCGGGGTGCGCAGGTCGTGCGAGACCCACGCCACCAGCTCGCGCCGGGAGGCCTCGGCGGCCCGTTCGGTCTGGCGGGCCGCTCGAAGCCCGGAGTCCGCCGCCAGCAACGCCTCCTGCACCGTGGCCAGCTCGGCCGAGACCACCTCGGTCGGACGCGGCGGCTCGCCCTCGCCGAGCGACCGGGCGCTCGCGGCCAGGGCGTGCGCCGAGCGCGAGACGCGCCGCCCGAGCCACACCGACAGCACGACGGCCAGCGGCGTCGCGGCCGACAGCGTCAGGACGACGACCAGGGAGTCGTGCGGCGACAGGAACATCACGCGGGCGTCGGCGGCGACGGCGACGCCGACGGCCAGCAGCGACACGCACGAGATGGCCGCGAGCAGCTGGCCCAGCCCGCGACGGCTGAGCCGCAGGACGACGAGCTGCCCCACGGCGCCGACGACGACGACGCACGCCGCGGCGACCGCGAGCACGGCCAGGTGGTCAGAGCTCATGCGACGTCGTCCCAGCGGTAGCCCGAGCCCCAGACCGTGACCAGGCGGGTGGGCGACGACGGGTCGTCCTCGAGCTTCTCGCGCAGCCGGCGCACGTGCACCGTCACGGTGGACTCGTCCCCGAAGGACCAGCCCCACACCCGGTGCATCAGGACGTCGCGGGAGAACACCTGGCCGGGGTGCTCGACCAGGAAGGTGAGCAGGTCCAGCTCGCGCGCGGTGAGCTGCAGCGCAGCTCCGCCCCGCGTGACCGAGCGGGCGGCGGTGTCGACGACGAGGTCGCCGGAGGTCAGCAGCGGCGACAGGCGCTCGCGGGCCGGGTCGCTGCGCCGCAGCAGCGCCTGCACGCGCAGCACCACCTCGCGCGGGCTGAAGGGCTTGGTGACGTAGTCGTCAGCGCCGGACTCGAAGCCGGCGATCCGGTCGAGCTCGTCGCCCAGGGCGGTCAGCACGATGATCGGCAGGTGCTGGGTGGGCGGGTCGGAGCGCAGCAGCCGGCACAGCTCGAGGCCGTCCGGCGGGCCCATCATCACGTCGAGCACCGCGAGGTCGAGGTGCTGCCCGGCCCGGACGACGCCGAGCGCGGCCGCGCCGTCGGCCACCGCGACCGGGGTGATGCCGGCGCGGCGCAGGTAGTCGCACAGCACCTGCGAGACGGTCGGGTCGTCGTCCGCGACGAGCACGGTGGGCACCCGGTCACGGTAGTCGTGCGGCGCGGGCCGTGCGCCCGCCGCGACCGGTTCGGCCGGCGCCGCAAGGAAACCGTAAGACGGTCTGGTGGGCCGTCCTGCCGGGCCCGCCCTACGGTCGGAGCCGTGACCCCGCACCGCCTGGACGTCGTGCTGCCGTGCCTGGACGAGGCCGCCGCCCTGCCGCAGGTGCTGGCCGGGCTGCCGCCGGGGGCGCGCGCGATCGTCGTCGACAACGGCTCGCGCGACGGGTCGGCCGACGTGGCGCGCGGCCTGGGGGCCCTGGTCGTCGACGAGCCGCGGCCGGGCTACGGCGCCGCCTGCCACCGGGGGCTGCGGGCGGCGACGGCCGAGCTGGTCGCGTTCTGCGACGCGGACGCCTCGCTCGACCTGCGCGAGCTCGGCCGCGTCGTCGGTCCGCTCGACCGCGACGAGGCCGACCTCGTGCTGGGACGCCGGCGCGCCGTGCGGGGCGCGTGGCCGTGGCACGCGCGGGTCGCCAACCTCGCGCTGTCGGTGCCCATGAGCCTGGCGGCGCGCACCTGGCTGCACGACCTCGGCCCGGTGCGCGCGGCCCGGCGTGAGGACCTGCTCGCGCTGCCGCTGGCCGACCGCCGCTCGGGCTACCCGCTCGAGACCGTGATGCTCGCCGCGCGGGCCGGCTGGCGGGTGCGCGAGGTCGACGTGACGTACTCGGCGCGGGTGGGCCGCTCGAAGGTGACCGGGACGGTGCGCGGCACCGCCCGCGCGGTCGCCGACATGTCGCGCGTCCTCCTGGCGGGCGGACCCGGCCGTTGACCGGCCCCGTGGGACCGTTGACGTTGCTGGTGCTGGCCAAGGAGCCGCTGCCGGGGCGGGCCAAGACCCGCCTCGAGCCGGCTGTCGGGCCGGACGGCGCGGCCGCCCTGGCTGCTGCGGCGCTCGCGGATACCTTGGACGTCGTCGCGGCCACCCCCGCTGCTCGCCGGGTGCTGGTGCTGGACGGCGAGCCCGGCCCGTGGCTGCCGCCGGGGTTCGAGGTGCTGCCGCAGGTCGGGGGCGGCCTGGCCGAGCGGCTGGCGGGCGCGTTCGCCGCCGTCGACGGACCGGCCTTCCTGGTCGGCATGGACACGCCGCAGCTGACGCCGGCGGACCTCTCGGTCGAGCTGCGCGCCGGCGGTCCCGACGCCGCCATCGGGATGTGCGAGGACGGCGGCTTCTGGGGCGTCGGCATGCTCGCCCCTCGTCCGGAGGTCTTCCTCGGTGTTCCGATGAGCCAGCCCACGACCGGTGCGCTGCAACGGGTCCGGCTGGTGGAGGCCGGGTTCGACGTCCTCGACCTCCCGGTCCGGCGGGACGTCGACGAGATCGAGGACGCCCGGGTGGTGGCGACGTCGGCGCCCCGCACGCGGTTCGCCTCGACGTTCGCGCGGGTGACGGGCGTCCCGCCGCGCCGCTCGCCCGTCGAGCTCTACGACGCCGCTCTGCGCGGGGGACCGGCGCTGCGGCTGGTCGCTGACGACGGGCGGGTGCTGCCGTGGCTGCTCGACCGCTGGTCGCAGGACGCGGACGACGACGACCGCGCGCTGCTCGACCGCTGCGAAGGCGTGACGCTGGACGTCGGCTGCGGTCCCGGCCGGATGGCCGCCGAGCTCGCCGCGCGCGGTCGGCCGGTGCTCGGCGTCGACATCGCCGGCGCCTCGGTCGAGCGCACCGCGGCGGCCGGCGCCCTGGCCCTGCACCGGTCGGTGTTCGACGGGCTGCCCGGCGAGGGCCGTTGGGACACCGTGCTGCTCGTCGACGGCAACCTCGGGATCGGCGGTGACCCGGGCCGGGTGCTGCAGCGGATCCGCGAGCTGCTGCGCCCCGGCGGTCTGCTGCTCGTCGAGCCGGAACCGCACGACGTCGACGAGGTCACGTCGCTGCAGCTGCGCACCGCGGACGGTGACCTCGTGAGCGAGGAGTTCGCGTGGGCCCGCGTCGGTCCGGCGGCGGCCGTGCGGCGCGCAGAGCGGCTCGGCTACCGGGTCGAGGAGCGCTGGTCGCGGGGCGGGCGTCAGTTCGTGGCGCTGCGCCGTTGACGCCGCGACGCCACGAGGCCGACGGTGACCGCGACGGCGGTGGCCGCAGCCACCGCGAGCAGCACCAGCACCAGGTTGCGCGGGTAGTCCAGCGGGTCGGCCGAGGGGTTCGCGACCGACGGGCCGCGCACCAGGCGGCCGAGCCAGAGCGGTGCCGACACCAGCGTCAACGACGCCGCCACGAGGGCCCCGACCTGCACCGGCGCGCGGACGCCGCCCGGCAGCCGGCGGGCGGCCAGCCAGCCCGCCCCGACGACGACCGGCGCGAGGACGCCGTCGTGCGCGACCAGCGCGAGGGCGGCCCAGAGCACCACCGACCGCAGGTCGGTGGCCCGGCCCCCGCCGAGCACCAGCCACGCGCCCCAGGCGATGCCGCCCAGGCCGAGGCCGGCCAGGAGCAGCCGTACGGCCGGCCGGTTCATGCGACCTCGACCCGGCTCAGCCACTTGGTCTGCAGCACGCCCGGTCGGTTCGGCGCGACCAGCCGCACGGGGTACCCGTGGTCGAGCGCGAGGTCGGACCCGTTGACCCGCAACGCCAGCAAGGTGTCGGGGTGCATCGCCTGCGCCCGGGTGAGGTCGCTGCTCGAGTAGAGCCCGCGCTCCTCGAGCGAGCGCACGGTGACGCGCCGCACGTCGTCCGCGCCGACCAGGCGCAGCAGGTCGCGCAGGCGCACCCCGCCCCAGCGCGCCGACGCGCTCCAGCCCTCGACGCAGCTGATCGGCAGCTCGACCTCGGTCTGCGGCAGCTGCTCCAGCTCGGACCGGCTGAACGACGACGGTCTCGGCGCGTCGACGACGAGCCGCCACGTGTCGTCGACGGCGGAGGTGGTGATCCGAGCAGCCGTCGCGGTGCGGTTGACGGGCAGCCCCTGGGGGCCGATGTCCGGACGACGGGGGGCGAGCACCGCCAGCCGGCCGAACCCCGGCAGCGTCTGGCCGACGGTGACCAGGGTGACCGACCCGACGGCGGCGAGCGTGCCGACGACCAGCCCGCGCCGGGTCAGGCCCGTGGCCGCGCGGTCGTCGGCGTCGTCGTCCAGCGCACGCCGCAGGCCCTCGCTGATCCGCGGGGCCTTGATGGCGAGGTGCAGCAGCACCGACCCGGCCAGCACCCACGCGACGGCGTGGTGGGCGGCGGGGAAGAAGAAGGACCACGGGTACCACTGGGCGATGTTGAGCAGCCCGGTGACGACCTCGAAGAGCATCGCGGCGACGAGCACGGCGACCGAGAGCCGTTCCAGCGCATGGGGGATCGAGCGCACCGGCGGCCACTCGAGCAGCTTGGGGTAGACGCTGAAGAGCTTCACCAGCACCAGCGGGACGCACGCGATCCCGGTGGCGACGTGCAGGCCCTGGGTGAACCGGTAGCCCCACGTCGGGGACGGGGGGATCGGCAACCAGCCGACCGGGTGCTGGTGCAGGTGGCTGACCAGTCCCGTGACGAAGCAGATGGCGACCGCGATGCCGAGCAGCCGGCCGACCCTCGCCGTGACGCGGACGTCGCGCAGCGGGCTGCGGATCTCGGGCGGCCGCAGGCTCGACGGCTGGGGCAGGGGCACCCCTCGACGGTAGGTCGCGGACGACGGGGCGCCGGCCCCCTCACTCCTTACGGTTCCCTTGCGTGCCAACGACAAGGCGGCTCACCCCGGTGCGACGGTCTCGCCCGTGGGACGGTGGGTCGGTGCGGCAGCGGGTGCGGGTGGTGGCGAGCGGGCTGGCCGCGCTCGCGCTCGCGCTGCTGCTGGTGCTGTTCCAGGAGCTGCGCCGGTCGGACCACCCGCGCTCGGCCCTGCTGGTGGTCGGCGCCATGTTCGCCGTGTTCGTCGGCGGTGCCCTGGCGCTGCTCCAGGTGCGCCACCGGCTGGCCCCGGTGGCCGCCGTCGCCGTCGGAGCGGGGCTGCAGCTCGTGGCCCTGCGCACCGCACCGCTCACCACCGACGACTACCTGCGCTACGCCTGGGACGGTCGGGTCCAGGCCTCGGGCACCGATCCCTACCGCTACGCCCCCGGCGACCCGGCGCTGGCGCGGCTGCGCGACGCGTGGCTCTTCCCGGACGGCGTCACGCCGCGGCTGAACCACCCCGGTGAGCGCACGGTGTACCCGCCGGTGGCCGAGGCCTGGTTCTGGCTCGTCCACGTGCTGACGGGCGGCCGGGGCGAGGCCCTGCCCCTGCAGGTCGCGGCGGCCTCGCTCTCCGTGGCCACCGCGGTCGCCGTCCTCGTGGTGCTGCGACGCACCGGCGGTGACCCGCGGCGCGTGGTGTGGTGGAGCTGGTGCCCGACCGTCGTCCTGGAGGCGGGGGGCGGCGCCCACGTCGACGTGCTGGCGTCGCTGCTGGTCGTGGTCGCGCTGGGGCTGCTGGTGCGCCGGTCCTGGACCTCCTCCGGCGTCGTGCTCGGCCTGGCCGTCGCCACGAAGTTCCTGCCGGTGCTGGTGGCGGCGTCCGTGCCGCCGCGGCGGTCGGTGCGCGTGGGGATCGCGGCCGTCGCGGCCGTTCTCGTCGTGTACCTGCCGCACGTGGCGGTGCTCGGCACCGACGTCACCGGGTTCCTCGGGGGCTACCTCGGGGAGGAGTCGACCGACCGCTTCGACCTCCTGCGCGTCGTGCTGCCGGACGTCGTCGTCGAGCCGGTCGGGGTGCTGCTGGTCGCCGCGACGCTGCTCCTCGTGTGGCGACGGGCCGCCCGCCAGCAGCAGGAGCCGTGGCACGGTGCGGCCGTCGCCGTCGGGGTCGCGTTCCTGCTGATCGAGCCGGCCTACCCCTGGTACGCCCTCCTGCTCGTCCCCCTCGTGGCGCTGGGCGCCCGGCTGGCGTGGCTCGCGGTCGTCGCCGCCCCGTACCTCGTCTACGCAGCGGCCGACCTCGGCCACCGCTACGAGCTGACCCGGGTCGTCGGCTACGGGGTCGCCGGGCTCGTCGTCCTGGCCGCGAGCTGGCGCGCGCGGTCGCAGCGGCTGACGCCCTAGCGCCAGCCGCGGTTGGCCGCGAGGTCGGCGTCGACGGCGAGCGCCGCGCGGTGCAGCGCCGTCCGGACGTCGGCCCCCCGGAACACCGCGTCGACGGCCTGGGCGAACTGCGCCGTGATCGCCGGGTACGCCGGGGTGAGCGGGCGGGGGACCGCGACGCAGCCGGCCTGCTGCGGGTGGTCGCCGCACGGGCGGGCCAGCTGGTCGGCGAACAGCCGCAGCGGCCCGTCGGTGCCGTAGAGCTGGGACCCCTCCAGGGCGGCGCGCGTCGCCGGCACCGCGCCGTTGGCCGCGGCCGTGCGCGCCACGGCACCGTCCTGCAGCAGCGTGTCGAGCAGCTCGCCGGCCTCGCGGCGGTGCGGCGAGTCCTGCGCCACCGACCAGGTCCACGAGCCCAGGCTGGTGCGCGAGCCGTGCCCGAAGTCCGGCAGCGGCAGCACCACGAGGTCGTCCCCCAGCGCTGCGCGGTAGTCGGGATAGGCCCAGTGGCCCACCCACGACAGGGCGACCCGGCCGCTGACGAACGCGTCGTCGTGCGGGTCGGGGTCGACGTACCGCTGCCACCGCTGCAGGGTGCGCAGCGCGCTCACGCTGGCGGGGCCGTCCAGCACGCCGGACGCCCGTCCGGTCGTGCGGTCGACGAGGTCGCCGCCGGCCGACCAGACGGCCGGGGCGAAACCGTACGTGAGCCACTCGCCGACGCCGTACGAGCGCTTGAGGTCGAGCACCTCGCCGTCCCGGTCGTGCCGCGCGAGACGCGCGAGCACGGACGTCGTCTCGGCCGCCGTCCACGCGTCGTCGGGTCCGGTGGGCAGGCGCGCGCCGACCCGCGCGAGGGCCTGGCGGCTGGCGAAGAGCCCGAGCCCGCTGTCGAACTCGCCGGCGCCGACGAAACGGCCGCGCACCGTGCCCTGCTGCACCAGCGACGGGATCAACCGGTCGAGCGTCGCCCTGGGCAGGACGTCGTGGAGGTCCGCCAGCGCGCCCTGGTAGTCCAGGTTCGCGAGCAGCGGGCCGTCCACCTCCACCAGGTCGGGGAGGTCGCCGGCCGCCGAGGCGCTCTGCAGCACGTCGGTGTAGTCGCCCTCGGTGACGACCCGCAGCGCCACCCGCACCTCGGGGTGCGCTGCCTCCCAGGCGTCGAGCTGGCGCCGGGTGCTGGCGCGCTCCTGGCTGGTGCCGCTGTGCACCCACACCGTGAGCACCGCGGGGTGCGAGGCGCTCGGCGCCGGCGCCTGGGCGGCCGGACCGCACGCCGTCAGCGCGCCGCTCGCCGCCAGCACGGCCGCGGCGGCGCCGAGGGCTGCTCGCGGGGGCCAGGTGCGCACCATTCGTCCATCGGGCGCGGGCGCTGTGATCTTGAGGCTCAGGCCGGTGCCCCGCCCTGCCGATGCAGACACGGCAGGGGCCGGATCGAGACGAGGGACGGGCTGGTGGGACGACGCACGACCCTGGTGGCCTCGGCGCTGTTCGCCGTGGTGCTGCTGGCGCTGGGTGCGACCTCCGGGTGGGTCGTGCTGTCGGTGCGCTCCAGCGCCGCCGACCTCGCGCGCGCCACCCACACGCTGTCGGCCTACGCGCGGCTGCAGCGCGCCGTCTCGGCCGAGGCCTTCGCCGAGGCCGGCTACCGGCGGGCACCGGGAGCAGCGTCGCAGCGCCGGCTGGAGCAGGCCATCGCCGGCGTCGCGCCCGCGGTCGACCGCGTCCGCGACGTCGGGTCCGACAAGGACCGCGCCCTGCTCAGCTACCTGACCGTCGTCAACGACCGCTACGCGCTCGAGGTGCGGGCCGACGTCGCCGACCGCGGCGGCCGGACGGCGACGCGCACCAACGACCGCGCGGCCGGCCCCGCCCTCGACACCATCCAGTCGCTGATCGACGGCGCCGTCGGCGGTCACCGCCGCGAGGTCGCGCTCGCCTCCGAGCGCCAGGAGCGCCTGGTCCACACCCTCGTCGTGGCCGTCCCCGGTGTCACCGGTGCCGGCCTGCTCGCCCTGGTGTGCGCGTGGTGGGGGCTGGTGCAGCGGCACGAGCGGCTCAGCCGTCGGGCCGACGAGCACGAACGGCGCTCGTTGCACGACCCGCTCACCGGGCTGGCCAACCGCACCCTGTTCGAGCGCGAGCTGTCGAGGTCGCTGCGCGAGGAGGCCCCGGACCTCGCCGTCCTCTACTTCGACCTGGACGGCTTCAAGGAGGTCAACGACACGCACGGCCACGCCGCGGGCGACGCCCTGCTGGTCGCCGTCGGCAGCCGCCTGACCTCGGCGCTGCGCGGCGCCGACGTCGTGGCCCGGCTCGGCGGCGACGAGTTCGCGGTGCTGCTGCGGCCGGCCGGCGCGTCCGAGCGCACCGGCCAGCGGCTGGTGGCAGCGGTGCAGGAGCCGCTGGTGGTCGAGGGGGTCGACCTCACCCCCCGCACGTCCGTCGGCATCGCCGTGGCCGAGGTCGGGACGTCGTCCGCCGAGCTCGTCCGGCAGGCCGACGAGGCGCTGTACCGCGCGAAGGCGGTGTCGCGCCTGCGCCGGGCCCAGCGCGAGCCGCGCGCGCTCGACCCGGCGGCGGCCGGCTCGCTCTGACCGCCTGCTCCGACGTGCGATCACCGCGGAGCGGCGGCACGCTCGCAGCATGAGCCACGACGACGACGCACCCCGGATCGACGAGCACCCCGACGAGGGCCAGCACCAGCACGAGCGCACCGGCGAGGAGGAGCGCGCGACGGCGGCCGAGACCGACGAGGAGGTTGCGGTCCCGGACGACGACGAGCCCGGCCCCGACTCCACCAAGCCCCTGACCAGCCCGCGGGACGAGGACTGATGCCGCGGATCGGCTATACGCTGATGACCGAGCAGGCCGGTCCGCAGCAGCTGGTGCGCGACGCCGCTGCCGCCGAGCAGGCGGGGTTCGACTTCGAGGTCTGTAGCGACCACTACTCGCCCTGGCTCGAGGCGCAGGGCCACGCGCCCTACGCGTGGTCGGTGCTGGGCGCTATCAGCCAGGTCACCGAGCGGGTCGAGCTGATGACCTACGTGACCTGTCCTTCGATGCGGTACCACCCCGCGGTCGTGGCGCAGAAGGCCGCGACCATGGGTCTGCTGAGCGACGGCCGGTTCACGTTGGGACTCGGTGCCGGGGAGAACCTCAACGAGCACGTCGTCGGCCGCGGCTGGCCGTCGGTGCGCGTGCGCCAGGAGATGCTCGAGGAGTCCGTCGAGATCATCCGCGCGCTGTTCACCGGCGAGCTCGTCGACCACACGGGCGAGCACTTCCGGGTCGAGTCCGGCCGGCTGTGGGACCGGCCCGAGACGCCGGTGCCGCTGGCGCTCGCGGTGTCCGGCGACCGGTCGGTCGAGCGGTTCGCCCCCGTGGCCGACCACCTCGTGGCGGTCGAGCCCGACGCCGACCTGGTGACCGCGTGGAGGGACACGCGCTCGGCCGAGGGGCTGCCGGCGTCGCGGGCGATCGGCCAGCTGCCGATCTGCTGGGGCCCGGACGCCGGTGCCGCTCGCGCGACGGCGCACGAGCAGTTCCGCTGGTTCGCCGGCGGCTGGGGCGTGAACGCCGACCTGCCCACCACGGCCGGCTTCGCAGCCGCCTCGCAGTACGTGCGCGAGGAGGACGTCGCGGGCAGCATCCCGTGCGGCCCGGACGTCGAGCCCGTCGTCGAGGCCGTGCAGGCGTTCTGGGACGCCGGGTTCACCGACCTCGCGCTGGTGCAGGTCGGTGCCGAGAGCCAGCAGGACTTCCTGCGGTTCGCGCAGGACGAGCTGCTGCCCGCCCTGCGCGAGGCCGCACCGCGGGACTAGGCGGCGCGCAGCCGGCCGAGCGCCCGACGTCCGCGCCGGGCCGCCCGGCCGGTGCTGCGAGTGCCGTTTGGCAGCGACAGCCGCACGACCTGCTTCCAGGCCGAGAGCACCTGCTGCGGAAGGGTTCCCGTGGTGTAGCTGAGCCCGTACCGCTGGCAGACGTCGCGGATCTGCGGCGCGACCTGCGCGTAGCGGTTGCTCGGCATGTCCGGGAACAGGTGGTGCTCGATCTGGTGCGACAGGTTGCCGGTCATCAGGTGCATCGCCTTGCTGCCACGGATGTTCGCCGAGCCGATCATCTGGCGCAGGTACCACTCGCCGCGGGTCTCGCCCTCGATCGAGTCCTTGGCGAAGGTCTCGACGCCCTCGGGGAAGTGGCCGCACATGATGACCGAGTGGGTCCAGAGGTTCCGCACGAGGTTGGCGACCGCGTTGGCGCCCATGGTCTGCAGGAACGACGGGCCGGACAGCAGCGGGTGGACGACGTAGTCCTTGGTGAGCTGGCCGCGGATCTTGCGCAGCACCTTGCCGAGGTTGGCGCGGAAGGCCGGGTCGTCGGTGGTCCCCTCCCGCAGGTGCTTGCCGAGCTCGAGGTCGTAGGCCGCGATGCCGTACTCGAAGAAGCAGGCGTTGAGGAAGTTCCACACCGGCTGCAGGGCGTACATCGGGTACCAGCGCTGGTCCTCGTCGACCCGCATGATCCCGTAGCCCAGGTCGTTGTCGCGGCCCAGCACGTTGGTGAACGTGTGGTGCAGCTCGTTGTGGCTGTGCTTCCACAGGTCCGAGGGCGAGGCGTTGTCCCACTCCCACGCCTGCGAGTGGATCTTCGGGTCGCGCATCCAGTCCCACTGGCCGTGCATGACGTTGTGCCCGATCTCCATGTTCTCGAGGATCTTGGCGACCGACAGGCCGACCGTGCCGAGCAGCCAGGCGGGCGGGAACAGCGAGAAGAGCAGGACGGCGCGGCTGCCCAGCTCGAGCGAGCGCTGCCAGCGGATCACGGTGCGGATGTAGGCGGCGTCGCGCTCGCCGCGCGAGTCGAACACCTGCTGGCGCAACGCGTCCAGCTCGCGGCCGAGCTCCTCGACCTGGGCGGCCGACAGGTGCGCCGTCGGGTCGGGCTTGCCCGAGCGCTTGGGCACGTGGCGCCGCTCGGTGGTGGTCGTGCGCAGGCGGGTGTTCAGGGCGGTGGCGGTCATCGTGGTCTCCTCACAGGTCGACGTGGCAGTCGCCGGCCGCGGCCGACACGCAGGTCTGGATCCGGATGCCGTCCTCGGGGACGGCGGTGGTCAGCTCGCCGGAGCGCAGGTCGCGCACCGCTCCGCGGCGCAGCGGCACGACGCAGCCGAAGCAGATGCCCATGCGGCAGCCCGACGGCATCAGCACGCCCGCGGCCTCGCCGGCGTCCAGCAGGGTCGTGGCGCCGTCGGACTCGACGACGACGGGAGGGGCGCTGGAGCCGTTGCGCGAGAACGACACCGAGCCGCCCTCGGCCGCCGCGACGACGACCGGACGGAACCGCTCCGTGTGCAGCGCGGCCGCGAGGCCCGCGTCGGCGTAGTGGGCCTCGAAGGCGTCCAGCAGCCCGGTGGGGCCGCAGGCCCAGGTCTCGCGGCCGCGCCAGTCGGGCACCAGCGCGTCCAGCTGGTCCGGCGTGACGATCCCGTCGACGTCGGTGTGCCGCTCGACGAGCCGCAGCCGGCCGCCCGCGTGCAGCGCGCGCAGCTCCGCCCCCAGCACGACGTCGTCCGGCGTGGGGGCGGAGTGCACGAGGACGACGTCCTCGAGCTCGTCGAGGTGGTGGCGCAGCATGCCGAGGACGGGCGTGATGCCCGAGCCGGCCGTGACGAAGAGGGTGCGCCCGCGGTGGGTGCCGAGGACGAAGTCGCCGGTCGCCTGGTCGAGGTGCACCAGTGTGCCCGGGCGCAGCGCGCGCACCACGTGGTGGCTGACCACGCCGTCCGGGATCGCCTTGACGGTGATCTGCAGCAGCTCGTCGCCCGGCCGCGAGGTGAGCGAGTACGCGCGCCAGTGCCGCACGCCGCGGACGTCGACGCCGACCCGCACGTACTGCCCCGGCACGTGCCCGCGCCACGAACGACCCGGCCGGATGACGACGGTCGCGGCGTCGCGCGTCTCCGGCACCACGTCCACGACGCGGCCGCGCAGGTCGGCGCCCGCGCGCAGCGGGGCCACCAGGTCGAGGTAGTCGGACGGCACCAGCGGCGTGGCGACGGCCTCGGCGGCCCGGGCCAGCAGGCGGCCGGCCGGGGAGGTCAGGAGCGACATTACGCAACCGTAACCTACGCAAGCGTAAGTTACGACTCCGTAGGTGATGCCGTGCGTCACACCGCCGGGGCGTCGGGCAGGATGGCGCGGGTGACCACCTCCGTGACCGACCTCGCGATCGACCGTCTCGACGGCACGCCCTCGACCCTGCGCGAGCTGGCCGGCGGGCACCCGCTGCTGCTCGTCAACGTGGCCAGCCGCTGCGGCCTCACCCCGCAGTACGCCCAGCTCGAGGAGCTGCACGAGCGGTTCGCACCGCAGGGCTTCAGCGTCGTGGGCGCGCCGTGCAACCAGTTCGCCGGCCAGGAGCCGGGCTCGGCCGACGACATCGCGACCTTCTGCTCGACGACCTACGGCGTGACCTTCCCGCTGACGCAGAAGCTCGACGTCAACGGTCCCGAGCGCCACCCGGTATTCGAGCAGGTCACCGAGGCCGCCGACGGCCAGCAGCACAGCGGCGACGTCCGGTGGAACTTCGAGAAGTTCCTGCTCACCGCCGACGGCGAGGTCGTCGAGCGCTGGAGCCCGGACATCACGCCCGACGACCCGCGGGTCGTGGGTGCGGTCGAACGCCTTCTGGGGGACCAGCCGCGCCAGTAGTCTGCGGCCGTGGACGACGACGTGGCGCCGCCGTCGGCGCGCGAGCTGCTCGGCCGGTTCGGTCCGAGCCTCGCCGTCGCGCCCGCGCTCGTCACGGTCGTGTGGGGACCGCGCAACGTGCTCGTCTACCAGAACGCCGAGTCCGAGCGCGTGCTCGGACGGCGGCCGCTCGGCGTCCCCGTGCTGGAGGCCTTCCCGGACTACCCGCCCGAGCGGTGGGACCGGCTGGAGGAGGTGCGCACCACCGGGCAGCCGGTCGCCATGCCGCGCACGAACGTCGGGCTGCTCGACGCGCACGGCGACGAGATGGTGCTGCGGTACGTGATGGCCCCGCTCGGGGACGGCCCGCCGCACGAGGGCGTCGTGCTCACCGCGGTGGACGCCTCGGCCGAGGCGCGCTCGCAGCAGGCGGCCGTGCGGGCCCAGCTGCTCGGCGCGCTCACCGAGGCGATGACCGAGGCGACCGATCCTGCGACGGCCCTGCAGACGCTCACCGACGCGCTGGTGCCCGCGCTCGCCGACCTCGCGGCGGTCTACGTCCTCGACCCCGCGGCAGCGGGCGACGGCCAGGGCGAGGCGCTGCCGCCGGCCGCGCTGAGCCTGTCGGCCGGCCTGCTCGCGAGCGCCGGGCCGCCACCGGCGCCGCGGCAGCGCTCGGGACCCTCGCCGTGGGACGACTCCCTCGCGGCGGGCAAGACCGTCGTCGTCGACCTCGACGACGAGCTCGACCCGGCCCGGGCCGACCTCACGGCCGACGACGCCAGCCGGGACTGGATGGCGGCGGCCGGCGCGCGCAACGTCGTCGTCGTCCCGCTCGTCGTGGCGGGCCGGCTGAACGGTGCGCTGGTGCTGCTGTCCGTGGCCCCGCGCGACCGCTACCGCCTGGACGACGCCGGGTTCTTCGAGGACGTCGCCGCCCGGGCCGGCGTGGCCGTCAGCCACGCGCGGGCGTTCCAGCGCCAGCAGGAGACCGCGCTCCTGCTGCAGCGGGCGCTGCTGCCGGCGGTCCCGGCGCCGCAGCCCGGCCTCGAGGTGGCGGTGCGCTACGTCGCCGGCAGCGTGGGGGTCGAGGTCGGCGGCGACTGGTGGGACGTGCACCACCTCGGCGGCGGCCGCGTGGCCGTCGGGGTCGGCGACGTGTCCGGCCGCGGGGTGCCGGCCGCCGTCCTGATGGGCCAGGCGCGGTCCGGGATGCGCGCGCTGTCGCACGCCGACGTCCCGCCGGGCACCGTCCTGTCCCTGCTCGACGACCAGGTCGCCGACCTGGTGCGCCCCGGCGCGCAGGACCCGGGCCACCGGCTGCCGCCCCGCTTCGCGACGGCCGTCTACGCGGTGATCGACCCGGTCGCCGACACCCTCACGGTCGCCAACGCCGGGCACCCGCCGCTCATGGTGCGGCCCTCGCACGACGACCGGGTCGTGCTCGTGCAGGCCCCGCCCGGGCCGCCGCTCGGCCTCGGCGTCGGCGGCTACGAGGAGCTCGTCGTGCCGTTCCCGCCCGGCTCGCTGCTGGTGGCGTTCACCGACGGGCTGGTCGAGGCGCGCGGCGTCGACCTGGACGACGGCATCGCGGCGGCGGTCGCAGCTCTCACCGCGATCCGGCGCGGCACGCCGGTCGAGGAGATCGCGACCCGGCTGCTGGCGCTCGCCGCCGCGAACGACGACACGGCGCTGATCGTGCTGCGCCGCACGCCCCTCTGACGGCTAGTCGGTGTGCGGCAGCTGGTCGCCGGCGGTCAGGTCGTCGACGAAGCTGGCGTGCTCGTCGAGCAGCACCGCCGTGAACCCCTCCAGCAGGCTGTGCGCCCAGGCCCGCCAGCGGTCCCGGTCGGCGTCGTCCGCGGCGTGCCAGCCGACCTCGAGCTCGAGCCGGGTCGCGCCGGGGCCGCTCGGCCACAGGCGCACCGTGGCGCGGTCGCGCGAGGGCCGGTGGCAGCGCCAGGCGACGCACCGCTGGGGCACCGCGTCGGTCAGCTCGACGTCGAACGGGGCGGTGCCGTCGTCCGGCGTCCACCGGCTCCACACCTCGTCGAGCGGCTGGACGGCGGCGACGTCCGGCACGAAGCGCGGGTAGTCCGAGCGCTCGTTCCAGTGGTGGTAGATCTCGTCCGGCCGGGCGGTGACCTCGGCGACGACCTGCACGGTGTGCTTGGCCATGGCAGGAAGCGGGCTCCTCGGGCGACGGGGCCCGCAGGGGTGGGCGGGCCGCGGTGAGCGGGCACGCCGGTGGCTGGACGTCCTCGGACGGCCGGTGGGCCGCGCCGTCCACTCTGCCGCGCGGTGCGGGGCGGCGCACGTCCAGCGTCAGGCGGTGACCGGCTGCGCGGCGGGCGCGGACCGACGTCCGGGCTTGATCGCGTACATGGCGGCGTCGGCGCGGGCGAGCAGCTCCTCCACCCCGCACGGCTCGGACGTCGTCACGCACCCGATGCTCGCGCCGACCTGGCGCGACGAGCGGCCGGTCGCGACGAGCCCGCTCACCTGCTCGGCCCGGGCGCGGGCGTCGGCGTCCGGGCTGGCGGTGAGCAGGAGCGCGAACTCGTCGCCGCCGAGCCGGGCGGCGGCGTCGTCCGGCCCGGTGACGGCCCGCAGCGCGCCCGCGACGTCGACCAGCACGCGGTCGCCCTCGGCGTGGCCGCGCGCGTCGTTGACGGCCTTGAAGCCGTCGAGGTCGAGCACCAGCACCGAGACCGGCGCCTCGGGCGTCGCGGCATCCACGGCGGTCTGCACGCGGGCGCCGAAGGCCCGGCGGTTGAGCAGCGAGGTGAGGTCGTCGGTGTCGGCGAGCACCGCGAGCCGCTGCGCCAGCGCGTGCTGGCGCTCCGACATCTGCCACTGGTTGCTCGACACCCACGCGATCATCAGGGTGAAGAGGCCGAGGATCGTGGCGGTCACCAGGCTGTGCGAGACCTGCGCCTCGGTGATCGACACCGTCACCAGGTAGGTGCCGATCATGAACGCGCCCATGACGAGCACGCCGAGCGCGGGGTAGGCGAGGCCGGCGAAGGCCAGCGTCAGCACCAGCAGCCAGGCGAGCGGGCTGGTCGAACCGCCGTCGCGCACCATGGCCACGGCGATCACGAGCGTCGTCGCGACGCTCCAGGAGTAGAAGAAGGCGGAGCCGCGGCGGTCGCGCGACCAGCGGTCGATGGGGACGAGCAGGAGCAGCGGGCTGACGGCCATGGTCAGGGCCGCGACGCCGACCGTGACCAGGTCGGTGTGCGGCCCGCGCACCACCGCGTAGACGATCGCGACGACCGCCGCCAGCTCGCTCTGCGCGACGCCGATGCGCACGTGCCGCACCCAGAACCGAGCCCGGTGCTCGTCGGCTGCGAGGGGTCGCACGAGCTGCGCGGCCACCGCTCGCGGCCACGCCTGACGCCGCAGGGGGACGACGGTCGGGCGACCGGCGTCCCCGGGTCGAGGGCTCCCCATCCACCTGTTGTCGGCGGGTCGGGCCCCGGCCTTGATCATCGGCGCTCGCCCGGACGCGCAGGGGGTGGCAGGCTGGTGCGCGACGACCCGGGACCGCCGGGCCCGGCCCACGGGGGGAGCGCGTGGGACGCATCTCGTTCACCCCCTCCGCCCGGCCGACGCTCGGCGTCGAGTGGGAGCTCGCGCTGGTCGACCCGACCACCCGCGACCTGGTGCCCCACGGCCCGCAGGTGTACCGCGAGCTGCCGGAGGGCAAGGCCCACCGCGAGCTGCTGCTGAACACCGTCGAGCTGGTCACCGGGGTCTGCGACGACGTCCCGCAGGCGGTCGACGACCTGCGCGGGACCCTGCGAGAGGTGCACCGGGTCACCGACGCCCTGGGCGTCGCCGCGTTCTGCGCCGGTACCCATCCCTTCGCGGCGTGGTCGGACCAGGCGGTGAGCGAAGGGGAGCGGTACGCACGGCTGATCGACCGCACCCAGTGGTGGGGCCGGCAGATGCTGATCTACGGCGTCCACGTGCACGTCGGGGTCACGTCGGTGGCGCACGTGATGCCGGTGCTGTCGTCGCTGCTGACCTGGTTCCCGCACCTGCAGGCGCTGTCGGCGTCCAGCCCGTTCTGGGACGGCGAGGACACCGGCTACGCCAGCAACCGGGCGATGATGTTCCAGCAGCTGCCGACCGCCGGGCTGCCGTTCCAGTTCGACGACTGGGCGGGCTACGAGGCGTACGTCGACGACATGTTCCGCACCGGCGTGATCGAGGAGCTGGGCGAGATCCGCTGGGACGTCCGGCCCGCACCGCACCTGGGCACGATCGAGAACCGCGTGTGCGACGGCGTGCCGACGCTGGACGAGGTCGGTGCGCTGACCGCGCTCGTGCAGTGCCTGGTGGTCGACCTGTCGCGCCGCCTGGACGACGGCGAGCAGCTGCCGTCCCTGCCGCCGTGGCACGTGCAGGAGAACAAGTGGCGCGCCGCCCGCTACGGGCTGGATGCCGAGATCATCCTGGACGCGGCGGGCGCCGAGCGGCTCGTCACCGACGACCTCGCCGACCTGCTCGAGCGCCTGGCGCCGCTGGCCCGCGAGCTCGGCTGCGCCGACGAGCTGGCCGGGGTCGAGACGCTCTGGCGGCGCGGCGCGAGCTACCAGCGGCAGCGCGCGGTCCAGGCCGCTGCGGGTGGGGACCTGCACGCCGTGGTCGACTCGCTGGTCGAGGAGCTGCGGACGTCGGCCGGGTCGGGCGGATGAGCTCGGACGACGCGAGCAGCACGCCGTGGGCCCGCACGGGCAGCACGCCGTTCCTGACCTTCGTGCGCACCGAGACCGGCAGCTCCGCCCTCCTCGCCGCGGCCGTGGTGGTCGCCCTCGTCTGGGTCGCGGTCGCGCCGTCGTCCTACGACCGGCTGTGGTCGACGTCCCTGACCGTGCAGCTGGGCGACGGGCGCCTGGACGACGACCTGCGCGGTTGGGTGAACAGCGGCCTGATGACGTTCTACTTCCTGGTGGTGGGGCTGGAGGCGCGGCGGGCGCTGGACATCGGCGAGCTGCGGGTGCGCAGCCGCACGGTGCTCCCCGCGGTCGCCGGCGTGGCCGCCATGGCGTGCGCGGTCGGCACCTACCTGGCGCTGACGGCCGGCAGCGACGTCGCCCACGCTTGGGGCGTGGCGATGTCGACGGACACCGCGTTCGCCCTCGGCGTCGTGGCGCTGCTGCGCACCCGGCCGACCGACCGCATCCGCACCTTCCTGCTCGCCGTGCTGGTCGTCGACGACGTGCTCGCGCTCGTCGTGATCGCGGTGTTCTACGGGGACGACCTGCGGTGGTGGCCGCTGCTGGCCGCGGTGGTGCTGTTCGGCGGGGTGGCGTACGGCGTGCTGACCCGGCGGCGGCACGGCGTCGTCTACACCCTGGTGTCGGTGGCGGTCTGGGGCTTCCTGCACATGTCCGGGGTCGACCCGCTGGTGCTCGGCCTGGCGCTGGGACTGCTGCTGTACGCGCACCCGGTCACCGTCGACGCGCTGCAGGAGGCGGCCGACCGGTTCCGGTCCTTCCGCGAGCAGCCGACGTCCGAGCTCGCGCGGTCGGCGCAGCTGGGGCTGCGGTTCGCGGTGTCGCCCAACGAGCGGCTGCAGAACCTCTTCCACCCGTGGACCAGCTACCTGGTCGTGCCGCTCTTCGCGCTCGCCAACGCCGGCGTGCCGCTGGGGCCGTCGGCCCTGCGCGCGGCGGCCGGCTCCCGGCTGACGTGGGCGGTGGTGGTCGCCTACGTCGTCGGCAAGCCCGTCGGCGTGCTGGTGTCGGCCTGGGTCGTGCAGGCCGCCAGCCGTGGACGGCTGCGGCCCGCCGTCGGGTGGGGCGCCGTGGCCGCCGGCGGCGCCGCGACGGGAGCGGGCTTCACCGTCGCGCTGCTCATCGCCTCGATCGCGCTCGAGGGCGCCCAGCTCGACCAGGCGGTGCTCGGCGTCCTGGCGGCGGTCGTGCTCTCGACCGCGGTGACCTGGGTCGTCGGGCGGGTGGTCCAGGCGCTGCCGGCCGCGCGCCGGGTGCGGGCGCTGTACGGCAGCGCTCCCGACCTGGTGGACCTGCTCGACGACGTCGACCTCGACCGCGACCACGTGCGCGGCGCGCCCGACGCCCCCGTGACGTTGGTGGAGTACGGCGACCTGGAGTGCCCCTACTGCGGGCGGGCCGAGCCGGCGGTGCGCGAGCTGCTGGCCGGGTGCACCGACGTCCGGTACGTCTGGCGCCACCTGCCGCTCACCGACGTGCACCCACGGGCGCAGCAGGCGGCGCTCGCGACCGAGGCCGCCGACCGCCAGGGCCGGTTCTGGGAGATGCGCGACCTGCTGCTCGAGCACCAGGACGCCCTGACGCCGACCCATCTGGTCGGCTACGCGCGCGAGCTGGGCCTGGACGTCGAGCGATTCGTGCACGACCTCAAGAACGGCAAGGGTTCTGGGCGCATCGCGGCCGACGTCGAGGGAGCGGCGGCGAGCGGGGTGCGCGGCACACCGACGTTCTTCGTCAACGGACGCCGGCACCACGGCGCGTTCGACCTGCCGTCGCTGCTGGCCTCGGTCGACGAGGCCCGGTCGGCCCTCGCCGGCCGTCCGGTGTCGTGAGGGGACGTCGTCCGGCCTAGCCTGGTCGGCGTGATCCTCGGCGGACGACGGCGTGCCGCGGCCGTCGTCGTCCTGGCCGCGCTGCTCGGGCTGACCGCGTGCAGCGACGGGTCGGGCACGACGTCCGACGGCGGCCGCGCGACGGCGTCGGCCCGCGAGACCCTCGAGCCGCGGTGCCCGGCGCTGCCGCCGCACCCGCCCCTGTCAGTGACGGTCGACCAGCTCAACGAGATCGTCGGGGCGCTGTCGCTGCCGCACTGGCAGGCGGCCGACATCGGCGCCTCGGCCCGGCTGCAGGACGGCCGCATCGTCTGGGTCTTCGGCGACACCCTGCGCTCGGACCGCGTGACGCCGCGCGTCGTCGCGAACTCCATGCTCGTCACGTCCGGGCTGTGCACCGCGCAGGTGCTGCCGCCCGGTGACGGACCGGTGATCCCCGACCGCGAGGACGGCGTCGTGCACTGGCCGATGTCGGTCGCGGTGCTGGAGCGCGAGGGCCAAGAGCTCGTCGTCGTGACCAGCGCGCGCATCCGGCGTGGTCCGTCCGGCGCCTTCGACTTCACCTACCTGGGGTCGAGCGCGACCACCTTCGTGGTGCCTCCAGGTGGTGTGCCGCAACGGATCTCCCAGCTGGACATCACGGCCGACAACGCCGACCCGCACCAGGTGAACTGGGGCTCGGCCATGGTCGTCGACGGCGACTGGCTGTACGTCTACGGCACCCGCCTGCCGTCCGGCGACGCGGCGTTCGGGCGCTCGCTGGCGGTGGCGCGGGCGCCGGTCGGCGACCCGCGCGACCGGTCGCGCTGGCGCTTCTGGGACGGCGCGCGCTGGACGTCGGACCTGCAGGCGGTGCAGCCGGTGCTGGCCGCGCAGGGCGGGGTGTCGCAGACCTTGTCGGTGAACGTGCTGGACGGCTCCTACGTCGTGGTGTCGAAGCGCGACGGCGACCTCGGCCACACGGTCTACTCGTGGACGGCGCCGTCCGCCGTCGGGCCGTGGACCGCGCGGCGCGGCGTCACGGCGCGGTTCCAGGACTCGGCCGGGCGGCTGCAGTACGCGCCGCTGGCGCACCCCGACATCCACCTGGCGTCGGGGAAGCTGCTGGTCTCGATCTCGCGCAACACCACGGACTTCGCCCGGCTGGTGCGCGATCCCTCGCTCGGGCGCCCGGTGTTCGCCGAGATCGACCGCCCCTGAGGATCGTGCAGGCGTGCCGCTCGGCGTTCGTCCACCTGTGCACGACGGTGGTCATGTCGTCCACAGGTCTGTTGTGCCGCAGTCGTTTGTCGGTTGCTGCATCTAGGTTTGACACATGACAGCAGCCGTGCACCCACCGGACGACGACCTGTTCGTCGTGCCCGCGTGGCAGGTCGCCGACCGCGACCTCGGCGCGGCCTACCGCGAGGCCGAGCGGGTCGAACGGCTGGCAGCGGCCCGCAAGATCGCGCTGGCTGCGCAGGCCCAGTCCCGTGGCCTCCCGGCCGCCAAAGGCTGCCGGGACGTCGCCGCGTGGGTGCAGTGGGAAGTCCCCACCGCGGGGCTGGCCGAGGCGCGGGTGGTGGCCCGCCGGGCCGAGGCGCTGTACCGGGCGCCGGTCGCCGCCGTGCTGGCCCCGACCCGCGACGCGCTGGCGGCCGGGGCGGTGTCCGGTCCGCAGGCCGACGCCGTGATGGGTGCGGTCACCGCGCTGCTGCCCCCGGTGGTCCCGGTGGGGGTGGTGCCGGCCGAGGCGGTCGAGCAGGTCCAGGCCTTGCTGCTGGGCGAGGCTGACCGGCTCGACCCCAGAGCGTTGGCCAAGGTCGCGGCGAAGCTGCGCGCGTCGTTGGACCCGGGCGCCGACGACCGGCTCGCCCGCGACGAGCGCCGGCAGGAGCAGGTCCGCGGGGTGACCCTGGTGCCGATGGACTCGGGCCTGTGGCATCTGGAGGCGCTGCTGACCAAGCGGGCCGGAGCGGCCCTCAAGGCGGCGGTCGACGCCTGGTCCGCACCACAACCTGCTGCGGACGGGACACCCGACCCGCGCACGGCCGCCCAGCGGCGGCATGACGGGCTGCAGCGCCTGGCCGAAGAG
>NZ_BAAGXY010000001.1:0-61275 GCF_054779595.1 Angustibacter peucedani | reverse complement strand
CAGGATGCCGATGATGATCATGACGACCAGGAGCTCGATCAGCGTGAAGCCGCTGTCCTTCTCCTCCGCCGCCTTGCGAATGCGAGCGAGCATGTGATTCGTCCCTTCGAGACGATCGACGTTGGAGGGACGTGCCCGGTCGGGCCACCTCCGATGACAAGGAGTTCATCGGCCCGAGGCCCGGGTACTTGAGCACCCGTTCGAGGGAATGTCGACGAGGTCGGCGGGCGGCTCGTGCAGGCCCGCGACGGCACGAGGCCGTCGCCGATCCCTCCTTCTCGGAAGACGTCGGCGACGGCCTCGGAGGCCGAGCGCGAGCTCAGTTGATGAGGTTGAAGACCCCGAAGATCGGCATGTACAGCGCGACGATCATGGAGCCGACCACCGCGCCGAGGAAGGCGATCATGAGCGGCTCGATCAGCGACGTGAGCGCCTCCGTGGTCGCCTCGACCTCCTGGTCGTAGAAGTCCGAGATCTTGACCAGCATGTCGTCGAGCGCACCGGTGTCCTCGCCGACCGCCATCATCTGCACGACCATCGCCGGGAACACGGGGTGCTCCGACAGCGGCCGGGTGAGCGAGTCGCCTTGGCGCACCGACTGCTGCACCTCGCGGACCGCCTTGGCGACCACCTCGTTGCCGCTGGTGTCCGCGACGATGTCGAGCGCCTGCAGGATCGGGACGCCTGAGCGCAGCATCGTGCCGAGGTTGCGGGTGAAGCGGGAGAGCGCGATGCGCTGGACCAGCGAGCCGAAGACCGGCATCCGCAGCTTCCACGGGTCGACAGCCGCGCGGACGCGCTGCTGGTGCTTGATCCGCTTCCAACCCACGCTGGCGGCGACGAGCCCGATCAGCAGCGGGAGGCCACCGACCTTGAGCACCGAGGACAGGAACACCAGGGCCCGGGTGGGCGCCGGCAGCTGGGCGCCCATGTCGTGGAACATCTTCGCGAAGATCGGGACGATGAACAGCAGCATGCCGATGACGGCCAGGATCGCCATGACGAACACGACGACCGGGTAGGTCATGGCCGACTTGATCTTGCCCCGCAGCTTGACCTCGGCCTCGAAGTTCTCGGCCACCTGCAGCAGGACGGCGTCCAGGAAGCCGCCGACCTCGCCGGCGCGGGTCATGTTGATCATGATCGGCGGGAAGACCCGCGGGTGCTTCGCCAGCGCCGACGAGAGCGACTGACCGGTCTCGACCTCGCCGCGCACCTCGCCGAGGACGCCGGCGAGCACCTTGTTCTCGGTCTGCTCGGCCAGGATCGTCAGGGCGCGCAGCAGCGAGAGTCCCGAGTTGATCATCGTGGCGAACTGGCGCGCCATGATCGCCAGGTCCTTGGTCTTGACCTTGCCCCCGAACCCGGGGATCGAGATCTCCTTGTTCATGCCGGAGTTGGCCTGGGTGATGCTCACCGGGGCGTACCCCATGGTCTTGAGCTTCAGGACCACCTGGCCCTGGTTCTCGGCGTCCAGGGTGCCCTTGACCAGCTTGCCGTCGCGGTCGCGGACCGCGTACTCGAACGTCGTCGTCGCCATCGTCAGTTCCCTCAGATCCGGCCGAGAAGGCGGTTGTAGTCCTCGACGTGGTGGCACTTCTCCAGACCGTGCTCGTACGTGATCTGGTTGGTGCGCACCAGCTCGGCGAGGTGCTGGTCCATGGTGTGCATGCCGTGCTTGGCCCCGGCCTGCATGGCCGAGTAGATCTGGTGGGTCTTGCCCTCGCGGATCAGGTTGCGGATGCCGGGGGTGGCGACCATGACCTCGGTCGCCACGACGCGGCCCTTGCCGTCGCGGGTCTTGCACAGCGTCTGGCAGACGACGCCCTGGATGGCGCCGGCCAGCTGCACGCGCACCTGCTGCTGCTGCTCGGAGGGGAAGACGTCGATGACGCGGTCCATCGTCTGGGCGGCGTCCTGCGTGTGCAGGGTGGCGAAGACCAGGTGACCGGTCTCGGCGGCGGTGAGCGCCACCGAGATGGTCTCCAGGTCGCGCATCTCGCCGACCAGGATGATGTCGGGGTCCTGACGAAGGGCGTGCTTGAGGGCGTTGCCGAAGGACTTGGTGTCCTCGCCGACCTCGCGCTGGTTGACCAGGCAGCCCTTGTGGCGGTGCAGGAACTCGATCGGGTCCTCGACCGTCATGATGTGCTCGTGGCGGGTGCGGTTCGCCAGGTCGATCACGCCCGCGAGCGTCGTCGACTTGCCGGAGCCGGTCGGGCCGGTGACGAGCACCAGGCCGCGGGGCAGGCCCGCGAAGTTGTTGACGGCCGGCGGGATGCCCAGGGCCTCGAGCGGCTTGATCTCGTAGGGGATCAGGCGGAACGCGGCGCCGAGGGCCTCGCGCTGGCGGTAGACGTTGACGCGGAAGCGGGCGCGGCCCGGCACCGAGTAGGCGAAGTCGAGCTCGAGGTCGGTCTCGAAGCGCTCGCGCTGCTTCTGCGACAGCATCGCGTAGATCGTGCGCTGCAGCACCGGCGGCGTCAGGACGGCGTGCTCGCCCAGCGGGCGCAGCTCGCCGCGCAGGCGCACCAGCGGCGGCGCGCCGGAGGTGATGTGCAGGTCGGAGGCACCGGTCGTGATCATCTCGATCAGCAGCTCGTTGATCGAGATGTCGTCGGCCGAGGTCTGCTCGGTGCTCGCGCGGCGGTACGCGTCGGCCGGGGCCTGGGTGGGCTGCACCAGCGTCGCGGCCGGGTTCGGCGCGGTCGCGGGCATGCCCGAGGTCACGGGCGCGTAGCCGTCCTCGGCACCGGTGAAGCTGAACTGCTCCGGCACGTACGGCTGTCCGGTGGTGCTCACGGCACTCCCCTCGTGGCGGGCACGCGCCCGCATGGCTCGACGACGTCGCTACGACACGTCTGACGGGCTATCGGCTCCCGCCGGAGGCACCTTGAGCGATCTCCCGGGGATCAGCCCCGCACCCCGCGGCGGGCCAGCCACGACTCGGTCAGCAGCTCGGCCAGCTCGTCGACGTCCAGGCGGTCCAGGTAGGCCCAGATCGACGCCTTGACGCGGAACGTGTGGACGACGAAAAAGGTGTCGCGCCGGTCGGCCAGCGCCTGCTCGCTGCCCAGGTCGAGCGACCAGAGCTGCAGCACCTCGCGCCCGTCGTCGTCCCACCGCAGCCGCGCGAAGGGGTGCCGGCCGACGTCGAAGGTCGGCGACCCCTCGTGCGCGTGCCCGGCCCGCGCACCGGCGAGCGTCGGTGCGATTCGCTCGACGTCCGCCCAGCTGGCCACAGCACCTCCCTCGGTGGCCGGGAGCCTAGACGACGACGCGCAGGATCTCCTCGATCGAGGTGACGCCGTCCAGCACCTTGAGCCAGCCGTCCATGCGCAGGGTGGTCATGCCCTCGGCGCGAGCGGTCTCGCCGATGACGGCGGCCGAGACGCGGTCGACCGTGTGCCGCTCGATCGTCTCCGACACCGCCATCACCTCGTGCAGCGCCACCCGACCCTTGTAGCCGGTCTTGGAGCACGACGAGCAGCCCACGGGGCGGTACAGCTCGGGCAGCCGCTCCCCCGGCGACCAGGGGAAGCCCACGCGCTCGAGGTCGGCCGGCTCGGGCACGTACGCCTCCTTGCAGCGCGTGCACAGGCGCCGGGTGAGGCGCTGGGCCAGCACGCAGTCGAGCGCCGAGCCCACCAGGAAGGGCTCGATGCCCATCTCGGTGAGCCGGGTGACCGCGGACGGCGCGTCGTTCGTGTGCAGGGTCGACAGCACCAGGTGGCCGGTGAGCGCGGCCTCGACGGCGATCTGCGCGGTCTCGTGGTCGCGGATCTCACCGATGAGGACGACGTCCGGGTCCGAGCGCAGGATCGAGCGCAGCGCGGCGGCGAACGTCAGGCCCGCCTTGGTGTTCACCTGCACCTGGTTGATGCCCGGCAGCCGGTACTCGACCGGGTCCTCGACGGTGATGACGTTGACCTCGGGCTTGCTGACGATGTTGAGCGTCGCGTACAGCGTGGTCGACTTGCCGGAACCGGTCGGGCCGGTCACCAGGATCATCCCGTAGGGCTTGACGAAGCTCTCGCCGAAGCGCTCGAAGTTGTTGTCGGAGAAGCCGAGGTCGTTCAGCGTGAGGCGCGCCGTCGAGTTGTCGAGGATGCGCATGACGACCTTCTCGCCCCACACCGTGGGGAGCGTCGCGACGCGCAGGTCGATCTTCTTGCCGTTGGCGTTGACCGACAGCCGGCCGTCCTGCGGGATGCGGCGCTCGGCGATGTTGATGTCGGCCATGATCTTCAGCCGGCTGATGACACCGCTCTGGATCGCCTTGGGCGAGCGCATCACCTCGTGCAGGACGCCGTCGATGCGGTAGCGCACGCGCAGGTCGTGCTCGGTGGGCTCGAGGTGGATGTCGGACGCGCGGTCCTGGATGGCCTGGGTGATGAGCAGGTTGACGTACTTGACGATGGGCGCGTCCTCGGTGATCTCCTTCACCTTGGACAGGTCCTCGTCCTCCTCGGTCACGTCGAGGGCCGAGGTGATGTCGTCGAGGTCGGCGTCCGCGCGGTAGTACCGGTCGATCGCGGCGATGACGTCGGCGCGCGTCGCGACGACCGGGCGCACCTCGAGACCGGTCATCGACCGGATGTCGTCCAGCGCGAAGACGTTGCCGGGGTCGGCCATCGCCACGAGCAGCTTGCCGTCCTCGGCATAGCCGATCGGCAGGCAGTTGTGGCGGCGGACGACGGCCCCGGGCACGCGCCCGGTGGCCGACCCGTCGACCTGGTAGTCCTGCAGGTCGACGAAGGGCAGACCGATCTGCTGCGCGAGCGCGGCGACGAGCTGGGTCTCGGTGAGCACGCCCTGGTCGACCAGGACCCGCCCGAGGCTGCGGCCCACCCTCTGGTGCTCGTCGAAGGCGGCGCTGAGCTGCCCCTCGTCGACCAGACCGTCAGCGAGCAGGATCTCGGCAAGCTGCATGAGTCGTGCGCTCCCTGGGGTCCGGACCGGTTTCGCCTGATGATCGGTCGTGGCGCGCGTCACCTTGAGCGCAGGCCCCCGGAGCCGTCAGCGACGGGCGAGCTCGGCGGCGCCGGCCGCCCGCACGGCCTCGACGTCCGGGACCCGACCGGTCATCAGGCGCACCTGCGCGACCGCCTGGTGCAGCAGCATCCCGAACCCGCCGGTGGCCGCCCCCCCGGCGGCCTGCCACGCCTCGGCGACCGCGGTCGGCCACGGGTCGTAGGTGACGTCGAGCAGCAGGCCGCGCACGGGACCGGCCGCCCGCACGACCGGCAGCACCGCCTCGTGACCGGACGACGGCACCGTGCTCACGACGACGTCCGCCGCCGCCAGCTCGACCGCTGCCGTCTCCCAGGGCACCAGCCGCACCGGCGTGCCCAGCGTCTCGCCGGCCGCGACCACCTGGCCCGCCCGCTGCGGTGACCGGACGACGACCGCCGGGCTGGCGCAGCCCAGCTGCCCGAGGGCCGCCACCGCCGAGGCCGCCGTGGCTCCCCCTCCGAGCACGACGCCGGCCCCGCCCGACGCCAGACCCGCCTCGCGCAGCGCCACGACCAGCCCCTCGACGTCCGTGTTGTCGCCGAGCAGCCGCCCGTCGCCGCCTCGCACGACCGTGTTGACCGACCCGGTGGCGCGGGCGAGCGGCGAGAGCTCGTCCAGGAGCGGCTGCACCAGCCGCTTGAGCGGCATGGTCAGCGACAGCCCCGCCCAGCCCTCGTCGAGGCCGCGAACGAGCACCGCCAGCGCGTCGGCGTCCGCGACGTCGACCGCGTCGTACCCCCAGCCGACCAGCCCGAGCGAGGCGTACGCCGCGCGGTGCAGCACCGGCGACAGGCTGTGCGCGACCGGGTGCCCGAGCACGGCAGCGCGGCGCGCCGGCGCAGCGCTCCCGGGACCCACGGACGTCACAGCGGGCGCCGCGTCAGCAGGTGCCGGGGTGGTCCTGGCACCAGGCGCGGAACTGCTGCACGTTGGCCTGGTGCTCGGCGTCGGTCGTGGCGAACTTGGTCTCGCCCGTCGACGGGTTCACCGTGACGAAGTACAGCCACGGACCCGGCGTCGGGTCGAGCGCGCCCTGGATCGCCGCCTTGCCCGGGTTGCTGATCGGCCCGGCGGGCAGCCCGGGGAACTTGTAGGTGTTGTACGGCGAGTCGACGTCGCGGTCGGCGGCGGTGGTCGTGATGGTCCGCTTGCCCACCGCGTAGCTGACCGTCGAGTCCAGCTGCAGCCGGCCGCCGTTGCCGAGCTTGTTCTCGAGCCGGTTCTCGATGACGCGCGCGACCTTGGCGTAGTCCTCGGCCGAGCTGGCCTCGACCTCGTTGATGCTCGCGATCGTCAGGACCCGCTGGGCCTGGGCGTCCGAGACGCCGAGCTCGTCGAGGACGTCGTGGGTGTGCGCGACCATGCGCTGCAGCTGCTGGGCAGCGGTGACCTGGGTGCCGAACTCGTAGGTGTCGGGGAACAGCCAGCCCTCGACCTTGCCCTTGGCCGACGACGGCAGCCCCAGGGCTTCGGCGTCCTTCAGCGCGGCCGCGTAGTCGGCGGCCGGCCGGCCGGTCTCCTTGGCCAGCAGGGCCACGACCTCCTTGGCGCGCAACCCTTCTCGCACCGTGACCCGCTCGGCGCTGCGAGCCTTCGGGTCGAGCAGCAGCGAGATGGCCGAGGCGGCACTCATCTGCTTGCGGAGCTGGTACTCCCCCGGCTGGATCGAGCTGGCCTTGGTGTTCTTGGCGCTGGCGTCGACGAACGCCTTGGCCGACTTCACGACGCCCGCCTGCTCGAGGGTGCGGCCGATCTCGCGGCCGGTCGCCCCGTCGGCGATGGTGACGGTGACCTTGCCGGTGCCCGACCCGGTGTAGTCGTCGCTGGCCGTCAGGTGCGAGTAGATCGGTTTGAGCCCCGCGTACGCGCCGATCGCACCGAGCGCGACGACGAGCAGCGTGACGACCAGCACGCCGCCGCGACGGCCCTTGCGGCGTCGCCGCCGCGCGTGGTGCGCCTGGGCCGCCCGGCGCTCGGACCGGCTCGCGTAGCCCGGCTGCCCGTGCGCGTCGGCCAGCACGGACCCCAGGTCGTGGTGGTCGTCCGGGTGCTGGTCAGACATCGCGCTCGCTCATGTCGCGCTGGTCCATCGCGGGCAGAGCCTCCGGTCGGTCGGGTGCGGCCGAGCCGGCCGCGGGGCCCCCACCGCGGGTCGAGGGTACCTGCTCGACCTGCTCGCCCGGCGCAGCGCCGCTCGCGCGCTCGGCGTCCAGGGCGGCCTGCAGCAGCACGACGGCGGCCACCTGGTCGACCACGGCCCGCTGCTTGCGCCCCTTGACGCCGGACTCGCGCAGGGAGCGGTGGGCGGCGACGGTCGAGAGCCGCTCGTCGACCAGCCGCACGGGGACGTCGAGCCCCGCGGCCGCCAGCCGCTGCACCAGCTGCTCGGCCCACGCGCGCGCCGCGGTCGCCGCCGGACCCTCTCGCCCGGACAGCGACCGCGGCAGCCCCACGCACACCTCGAGCACCTCGCGCTCGACGACCTCGCGCACCACGCGGTCCTGGTCGGCCCGCCCGTCGACGTCCCGGGCGAGCGTCTCGACCGGCGTGGCCAGGAACCCGCTCGGGTCGCTCGCCGCCAGCCCCACCCGCACGGCGCCGACGTCGACCCCGAGCCGCACCCCGCGCCGCGTGGTCACCGCGAGGTCACCGCTGGGTGACCCGCTCGCCGACGACGTGCTCGATCCGGGCCAGCGCCTCGGCCGTGCGGGAGGCGTCGGTGCCGCCGCCCTGCGCGACGTCGTCCTTGCCGCCGCCCCCACCGCCGAGCACCTGCGCGGCCTCGCGCACCAGCTCGCCCGCCTTGACGCCCCAGCGGCGCGCCTCCTCGTTGGTGGCGACCACGACCACCGGGCGGCCCTTGGCCACCGCGGTGCCGGCGACCACCGACGGACGGTCGCCGGGCAGCCGGCCGCGGACGTCGAGCACCAGCGAGCGCAGCCCGTCGGGCGCGATCTCACCCGCGTCGTGCCCGACGTACGACACGCCGTACACGTCGCGCGCGGACGCCGCGAGCCCCGCCGCTGCGGCCAGCACCTGCTGCTGGCGCATGGTGGCGATCTCCTTCTCGGCCTCGCGCAGCCGGGCCAGGATCGAGCCGACCCGGTCGGGCAGCTCGTCCGGGCGCACCTTCAGCACCTCGGTGAGCTGGCCGACGAGCGCGTGCTCGCGCGCCAGGTAGTCGTAGGCGTCGGTGCCCACCAGCGCCTCGACGCGGCGCACGCCCGAGCCGATGGACGACTCGCCGAGCAGCGAGACCAGGCCGAGCTGGCCCGAGCGCTGCGCGTGCGTGCCGCCGCAGAGCTCGCGGGCCCAGTCGCCGACCGAGACCACGCGCACCTCGTCGCCGTACTTCTCGCCGAACAGCGCCATGGCGCCGATGTCGACCGCCTGGGCCTGGGTCATCGTCTCGGCGTGCACCTCGAGGTCCTCGGCGAGCAGCGCGTTGACGCGCGCCTCGACGTCGCGCAGGACCGACGGCGGCACCGCGGCGTTCGCGCTGAAGTCGAACCGGAACCGGCCGGGCGCGTTCTCGGAGCCCGCCTGCGTCGCCGTCTCGCCGAGCGCCTCGCGGATCGCCTTGTGCACCATGTGCGTCGCCGTGTGGGCGCGCGAGATCGCCCGACGGCGGTGGACGTCGACGAGCGAGCGCCCGACGTCGCCGACCGTGACCTCGCCGCTGAGCACCTTCGCCCGGTGCACGACGAGCTGGCCCAGGGGCTTCTGCACGTCGGACACCTCGACGACGGCGCCGTCCAGCTCGATCCGTCCGGCGTCGGCGAGCTGGCCGCCGCCCTCGGCGTAGAACGGCGTGCGGTCGAGCACGATCTCGACCTCGTCGCCCTGCACCGCGGACGGCGCGGGGACCCCGCCCACCAGCAGGCCGCTGACCCGCGACTCGCTGACGACCTCGTCGTAGCCGGTGAACTCGACCGGTCGGCCCAGGCCGTCGGCGAGCGCCCGGTAGGCGGACGTGTCGACGTGCCCGGTCTTCTTGGCTCGCGCGTCGGCCTTGGCGCGCTCGCGCTGCTCGGTCATCAGCTGGCGGAAGCCGACCTCGTCGACGTCCACGCCCTGCTCGGCCGCCATCTCGAGGGTGAGGTCGATCGGGAAGCCGAAGGTGTCGTGCAGCTGGAAGGCCTTGTCGCCGCCGAGGGTGCCCTGCCCGCTCTGCTTCACGTCGCGCACGGCGGTGTCGAGGATCGTGGTGCCGGCCGCGAGGGTGCGGCGGAACGCCTCTTCCTCGGCGTAGGCGGCGGCGCTGATGCGCCCGAAGTCGCGCTCGACCTCGGGGTAGCTGGCCTTCATCCGGTCGCGGCTGACGGGCAGCAGCTCGGGCAGCGTCGGGTCCTCGACGCCGAGCAGCCGCATCGAGCGCACGGCGCGGCGCAGCAGGCGGCGCAGCACGTAGCCCCGGCCCTCGTTGCCGGGCGTGATGCCGTCACCGATGATCATCAGCGCGCTGCGCACGTGGTCGGCGACCACGCGCAGGCGGACGTCGTCGTCGTGGTTCGCGCCGTACCGCTTGCCCGCCAGCTCGGCCGCCCGCTCGACGACCGGGTAGACCTCGTCGATCTCGTAGATGTTGTCGACGCCCTGCAGCAGGAACGCCATGCGCTCCAGGCCCATCCCCGTGTCGATGTTCTTGCTCGGCAGCGGCCCGCGGACGTCGAAGTCGTCCTTGGCGCGCACCGCGCTGAGCTCCTCCTGCATGAACACGAGGTTCCAGAACTCGAGGTAGCGGTCGCCCGCCTTCTCGACGTCGCCCTCGGGGCCGAACTCGGGGCCCCGGTCGATCAGGATCTCGCTGCAGGGGCCGCCCGGGCCGGGGATGCCCATGTGCCAGTAGTTGTCCTTCTTGCCCAGACGCACGATCTTCTCGTCCGGCAGCCCGGCGATGCGCTTCCAGAGCTGGTAGCTCTCGTCGTCGTCCTGGTAGATCGTCACCAGCAGGTCGGACTCGGGCAGGCCGTAGCCGCCGTCGGACTGCGACCGGGTGACGAGGTCCCAGGCCAGCTCGATCGCGCCGGCCTTGAAGTAGTCGCCGAAGCTGAAGTTGCCGTTCATCTGGAAGAACGTGCCGTGGCGGGTGGTCTTGCCGACCTCGTCGATGTCGAGGGTGCGCACGCACTTCTGCACGCTGGTGGCGCGGCGGTAGGGCGCGGACTCCTGGCCGACGAAGTACGGCACGAAGGGGACCATGCCCGCCGCGACGAACAGCAGGTTGGGGTCGTCGAAGGGCAGCGGCGCGCTCGGGACGACGGTGTGACCGTTGTCGCCGAAGAACCGCAGCCACCGACGGCGGATCTCAGCCGTCTCCATGGGGATCATTCCTGTCGTGGCTCGGGTACGGGGGGCGGAGCGGGGGCGTGCGCCCCTAGGAAGCTCGCCCGCCGTCAGCACCGGTGCGCGCGCGGTGCGCGGGGTTGGTGGCGCGCTCGTGGTCGCGCGGCTCGCCGATCGTCCACTCGTGGCGCTCGGTCGGCCGGTCGATCAGGCCCTGCGCCTGCTCCGGGTCGATCGCGCCCTCGTCGATGCCGAGGGCGAGCCGCAGCTCGGCGTCGCGCTGCTCCATCGACTCGCGCACGACCTGCGCCATCTCGCGCAGGCCCTCGCCCAGGCCGGACAGGCCGCGCGCGACGCCCTCGGGGGTGTACGCCTCGGCCGTGCGGGTCAGCTTGCGGACGACGAGCACGCCCACGGTGGCGCCGAGCGCCGTCCAGAAGATGCGTCGCACGGCGATCAGCCCCGACGCCGACGTCGGCGGGACCGGCTCGCGCCGGCCTCGCGGCCGCTGAGCGCCTGGCGCACCCCGTAGGTGAACGCCGCGACCTTGATGACCGGCGAGCCCAGCGTCGCCGCGAACAGCGCGGTCAGCGCCGAGACGTTCGTGGTCATCTGCTGCACGTTGGTCGTGATCGCCGAGACCCGCTCGAGCTCGCCGTTGGTGGTGCTCACCGTGGTGGTCACCTCGCGCAGCAGCGGCACGCTCTCGTTGGTGACGCCCTGGACGGTTCCGCGGGCGTCGTCGATGAGGCGCCCCAGCTTCAGGATCGGCACGGCCAGCAGCGCCACGAGCGCCACGAAGGCGACCGCGGCGATGAGTCCCGCGATGTCTCCAGCCGACATCCGCTGCATCCCTCCAGGGGTGCCCGGCGGCGCGGGCGGCGGTCGCCGTCCGGAGGCCCCGGGCTCAGGGGTCACGACCCTACCCGAGCCCCCGGAGGCCTCCCACCCGGAATCCCGAGCGCGCTGGCGCCTGGGCCGCCTTCAGCCACCGCGCAGGATGCGCCGCAGGCGCGCCAGCCGTGAGCTGATGTCGCGCTCGGCGCCGCGGTCCGTCGGCGTGTAGTACTCCCGGCCGACCAGGGTGTCCGGCAGGTGCTGCTGCTCGGCGACGCCGTGCGGCTGGTCGTGCGCGTAGACGTAGGACTGCCCGTGCCCCAACGACTTCGCCCCCGGGTAGTGGGCGTCGCGCAGGTGCGCCGGCACCGTTCCCGCCCGTCCGGCCCGGACGTCGGCGATCGCCGCGTCGATGCCGAGGTACGCCGCGTTGGACTTGGGCGCCGTGGCGAGGTGCACCACGGCCTGGGCCAGGACGATCCGCGCCTCGGGCATGCCGATCAGCTGCACCGCCTGGGCGGAGGCGACCGCGGTCTGCAGCGCCGTCGGGTCGGCCATCCCGACGTCCTCGGAGGCCGCGATGACGATGCGCCGCGCGACGAAGCGCGGGTCCTCGCCGGCCTCGAGCATGCGCGCCAGGTAGTGCAGCGCGGCGTCGACGTCCGACCCGCGCATCGACTTGATGAACGCGCTGGCCACGTCGTAGTGCTGGTCGCCCTCGCGGTCGTAGCGCAGCACGGCGGCGTCGATCGCGCGCTCGGCGTGCTCGGTCGTCACCACCACCCCGCCGTCGCCGTCCGAGCCTTCGTCGTCGGCCGAGAGGGCCGCACCCGCCGCGGCCTCCAGCGCGGTCAGCGCGCGACGGGCGTCACCGCCGGCCAGCCGCACCAGGTGCTCGAGGGCGTCGTCGTCCAGCCGCACCGCGCCGTCGAGCCCGCGCGGGTCGGACACCGCGCGCTGCAGCAGGCCGCGGACGTCGTCGTCGTCCAGCGGGCGCAGCGTCAGCACCAACGAGCGCGACAGCAGCGGCGAGACCACGCTGAAGGACGGGTTCTCGGTGGTTGCGGCCACCAGCACCACCCAGCGGTTCTCGACGCCGGGCAGCAGCGCGTCCTGCTGGGCCTTGGTGAAGCGGTGGATCTCGTCGAGGAACAGCACCGTGGTGCGCCGGTGCAGCGCGAGGTCGTCGCGGGCGGCGTCCATGACCGCACGGACGTCGCGCACGCCCGCAGTGATCGCCGACAGCTCGACGAACCGCCCCCCGGTGCCGTTCGACACCACGTGGGCCAACGTCGTCTTGCCGGTGCCGGGCGGACCCCACAGCACCACGGACGTGGGCCCGGCCGGCCCGTCGCCGTGGTCGACCAGGCGGCGCAGCGGCGAGCCCGGCTCGAGCAGGTGGGACTGGCCGACGACCTCGTCCAGGGTGCGAGGACGCATGCGCACCGCCAGCGGCGCGGCCGGGCGGTCGCTGCCGTCGTCCACGCTGAACAGGTCGGCCACCCCCGCAGGCTAGCCGCGGGGTATGGAAACCGCCGCGACGGTGGTTGGCTACGGACATGACGAGCCCCGCGACGTCGGCCGCCCCTCGTCGGCCCGTGCTGCTCACCGTGGACGACGACCCGAGCGTCTCGCGCGCCATCGCCCGCGACCTGCGGCGGCGGTACGGCGACGACTACCGCGTCGTGCGCGCGGAGTCCGGCCCGGACGCCCTCGACGCCCTGCGCGAGCTCGCGTCGCGCGGCGAGCGGGTCGCGGTGCTGCTCGCCGACCACCGCATGCCGGAGATGAGCGGGGTCGAGTTCCTCGAGCAGGCGATGGACCTGTTCCCCATGGCCCGCCGGGTGCTGCTGACGGCCTACGCCGACACCGAGGCGGCCATCACGGCGATCAACACCGTCGACCTCGACCACTACCTGCTCAAGCCGTGGAGCCCGCCCGAGGAGCTGCTCTACCCGGTGATCGACGGCCTGCTCGACGTGTGGCGCAGCAGCGGCGACGCACCCGTCGACGTCATCCGGGTGATCGGCCACCGCTGGTCCGCCCGCTCGCACGAGGTGCGCGAGTTCCTGGCCCGCAACGGCGTGCCCTACCAGTGGGTCTCGGCCGACGAGCCCGAGGGCGTGCGTCTCCTGGAGGCGTGCGGCGCGGCGGCGACCGACGTCCCGGTGGTGCTGACGCCCGGCGGCGAACCGATGGTCGCCCCCGCCGTCGCCGAGCTGGCCGAGCGCGTGGGCCTGCTCACCACGCCAGGCACCGACTTCTACGACGTCGTCATCGTGGGCGGCGGACCGGCCGGGCTCGGCGCCGCGGTGTACGCCGCGTCCGAGGGCCTGAAGACCGTCGTGGTCGAGCGCCAGGCCACCGGCGGGCAGGCCGGGCAGAGCTCGCGGATCGAGAACTACCTCGGCTTCCCCGACGGCGTCTCCGGCGCCGCCCTCACCGACCGCGCCCGCCGCCAGGCCGTGCGGTTCGGCGCCGAGATCGTCACCGCCCGCGAGGTCGTCGGGCTCGAGCTGCAGGGGCCGCGCCGCGGCGTGCGGTTCGCCGACGGCGCCTGCCTGCAGGCCCGCACGCTCGTGCTCGCCACCGGCGTGCAGTACCGCCGGCTGCCGGCCGAGAACGCCGAGCGCTTCACCGGTCGCGGCGTCTACTACGGCGCGGCGCTCACCGAGGCCTCGGAGTGCCAGGACGAGGTCGTGTACGTCGTCGGCGGGGCCAACTCGGCCGGTCAGGCCGCGGTGTACCTGTCGGGCTACGCGTCGCGCGTCGTGCTGCTGGTGCGCGCGCCGTCGCTGACGGCGTCCATGTCGCAGTACCTGATCGACCAGATCGCCGGCATCCCGACGATCGACGTGCGCACCTGCTCGGCCGTCGTCGGCATGCAGGGCGACGGCCACCTCGAGCAGATCACCGTCGAGGACCTCACGACGGGAGAGCGCGCGACGCACAGCACGGGCCACCTGTTCGTGTTCATCGGCGCCCAGCCGCTGACCGACTGGCTCGACGGCGACGTCCGGCGCGACGACCACGGCTTCGTCGTGTGCGGCCCCGACCTGCTGGACGCCGGCGCGCGGCCCGCCGGCTGGCCGCTGCAGCGCGACCCCTGGCCGCTCGAGACGTCCGTGCCCGGGGTCTTCGCGGCGGGCGACGTCCGCGCCGCGTCGGTCAAGCGCGTGGCGTCCGCCGTCGGCGAGGGGGCCCTCGCCGTCACGCTCGTCCACCAGTACCTGGAGAGGTTGTGACCCGATGACCGTCGACCGCATGTCGCCGCAGGAGCTGCGCACGCTGTTCCTGCTGGAGGCCCTGGACGACGACCAGCTGGCCTGGTTCGTCGAGAACGGCGAGCTCGTCCGCGTCGAGCCGGGCGAGTACCTGAGCCGCGAGGGCGACCCGGCGGAGTGCTTCTACATGCTCGTCGAGGGCACGCTCGCCATGTCGCGCATGGTGGGCGACGTCGACGTCGAGGTCGTCCGCAGCTCGCAGCGCGGCGCCTACGTGGGCGCGACGGCGTCGTGGCTCACCGCGGACGAGCGCCCGCTCACCTACAGCGGCTCGGTGCGCGCCATCACCGAGTGCACCTTCCTGGCGGTCTCGGCCACGGGCTTCGCGGCCTTCATGAACGAGCACTTCCCGATGGCCGTGCACCTGCTCGACGGCCTGCAGCAGGGCATGCAGCGCAGCCAGCAGCGCATCGGCGAGCGCCAGCACCTGCAGGCCCTCGGCGCGCTCTCCGCCGGCCTGACCCACGAGCTCAACAACCCGGCGTCCGCCGCGGTGCGCGCCGTCGACGGGCTGCGCAGCCGGGTGGAGGGCATGCGCGGCAAGCTGCGCTACCTGGCCGACGGGCACGTGCCGGCCGACGTCCTGCACGAGCTGATCGACCTGCAGAACCAGGCGCTGGAGCAGTTCGCCACCGCGCCGCGCCGCAGCCCGATGCAGGTCTCGGACGCCGAGGACGAGCTCGGCGACTGGCTCGACGAGCACGGCATCCGCGGCGCCTACGAGCTGGCCTCGACCTACGTGGCGGCCGGCCTGGACGTCGGCTGGGCCGAGAAGGTGCAGGCGACCCTGACGGGCGAGGACCTGCAGAGCGGCTTCCACTGGGTCGGCTACTCGCTCGAGACCGAGTCGCTCATGCGCGAGATCACCGACTCGGTGCAGCGGATCAGCCAGCTGGTCGGCGCCGCCAAGCAGTACTCGCAGCTCGACCGCGCGCCGTTCCAGCGCACCGACGTCCGCGAGGGGCTCGAGTCGACCCTGGTGATGCTGAGCGGCAAGCTGCGCGAGACGACGGTCGTGCGCGACTACCCCGACGACGTCCCGCTGGTGCCCGGCTACCCGGCCGAGCTCAACCAGGTGTGGACGAACCTCGTCGACAACGCGGTGCAGGCCATGGGTCCCGGCGGGACGCTCACGCTGCGCATCGCGCTCGAGGAGGACTGCCTGCTGGTGAGCGTGGGCGACACCGGGCCCGGCGTGCCCGACGACCTGCGCACGCGCATCTTCGAGCCGTTCTTCACCACCAAGCCGGTGGGGACGGGCACAGGCCTGGGGCTCGACATCTCCTACCGCGTGGTGACGGTGAAGCACGGCGGCGACCTGCGCGTGGTGGGCGGGCCGGGCGACACGCGGTTCGAGGTGCGGCTGCCGCTGACGGAGCACGCCGCGGCCTGAGCCACCTGCGGGGACGCCGGCGCCGCCTGGCAGGCTGTCGCCGTGACGAGGCTGGAGCGGCTCGGGCGCTTCGAGGCGCGGCACGCGCGCTGGGTGGCGGTCGGCTGGGTGCTGGTCGTCGTCGCGGCGTTCGCGGTGGCGCTGGGGGCCTTCGGCGGCGGGTCGCTCTTCGGCCGGCTGAGCAGCGGCGAGCCCACCGTGCCCGGCGAGAACCGCACCGGCCGTGACCTGCTGGCCCAGACGGCGTCCGGCCCGCAGGTGCTGGCGCTGCTCGACGGCGTCGATCCCGCGTCGACCGACGTCCGCCGGGACGTGACGGCGCTGGCCGCACGCCTCTCGGCCGCCGACGACGTCGCCTCGGTGCGGTCGCCCTACACCGTGCTCGGCGGCCCGACCGGCGCGCTCGGTCGCACCATGGTCGGCTCGGACGGCCGCGGCGTGGCGCTGGTCGTCGAGCTCGACCGCGACCTGCCGGCCGACCGCGAGTCCGACCGGGCCGGCCTGGTGCAGCGCGAGCTCGACCGGACGGCGGCCGGCCTGCCGGGCGCGACGACCGGCACCGGCTCGACCCAGCAGCTGGTCGACGAGATCAGCCACCAGGTCGAGGTGGACCTGCGCACCGGCGAGGGCGTCGCCCTGCCGATCAGCCTGCTGGTGATGGTGCTGGTGTTCGGCGGTTTCGTCGCGGCGGGCCTGCCCCTGGCCGGCGCCGTCGCCTCGATCGCGGGCGGGCTCGCCTCGCTCTGGGCCTTCTCGGCGTTCATCGACCTCGACGCGACCGTCGTCAACGTCGTGACGATCCTGGGGCTGGGCCTGTGCATCGACTACGGCCTGCTGGTGGTCAGCCGGTTCCGCGAGGAGCTGCACCGGGCGCTCGACGGCAGCGCAGCTGGTGGGGCGCCGACCCCGGAGCAGGTCGAGACCGCCGTGGGCCGCACGGTGGCGGTCGCCGGCCGCACGGTGCTGTTCTCCGGCCTCATCGTGGCGATCAGCCTGAGCGGCCTGATGTTCTTCCCGGCCGCGATCCTGCGGGCGCTGGGTGCGGCCGGCGTGAGCGTCGTGCTGGTGGCGCTGCTGGTCGCGCTCGGGCTGGTGCCGGCGCTGGTGGCGCTGGCCGGCCGCCGCCTGGTGCGCCCCGGACTGATGACCCGCGTGCCGCTGCTGCGGCCGGTGCTGACCCGGCTCGGCGACGTCGCACCCGCCGTCGGGGCGTTCTCCCGCCTGGCCGCCCGCGTGCAGCGCCGGGCGTGGGTCGTCGCGCTCGGCGTCGCGGCCCTGCTGCTGGTCGCCGCCGCCCCGGCCCTGGGCATGCACCTGCGCTCGTCCGGGCCCGAGCTGATGCCCGTGGGCACCGGCCAGCGGACCTTCTTCGCGACGGTCGACGCGCGGTGGCCCGCCCTGTCGGGACCCGACGTCACGGTCGTCACCCGCGGCACGCCCGCCCAGGTGCAGGCGTGGCGCTCGGACGTCGAGCGGCTGGACGGCGTCGCGTCCGTCGACGCCCCGCGCCAGCAGGGCGACCTAGTGCTGCTCGGCGTCCGGGTCGACGGCGGCGACGCCGGCGGGACGACGGCCCGCCAGGTGGTCACGGCCCTGCGGTCGGACCGGCCGGGCTTCCCCACCTGGGTCGTCGGCCAGGCGGCCGGCGCGATCGACTTCGGCGACTCGATCGCCCGCAACGCCCCGCTCGCGGTCGGGCTCGTCGTCCTGGTGACGTTCGTGCTGCTGTTCCTCATGACCGGCTCGGTGCTGGTGCCGGTCAAGGCCCTGGTGATGAACGTGGTCTCGCTGGGTGCCTCGCTCGGGCTGGTGACGTGGCTGTTCCAGGACGGCCACCTGCAGGACCTGCTCGGCTTCACCTCGACCGGTGGCGTCGAGACGACCATCCCGCCGCTGGTGCTGGCCTTCGGCTTCGGCCTGGCCATGGACTACGAGGTCTTCCTGCTCTCGCGGATCAAGGAGCAGCGCGACCTCGGGCTGCCGAACGACGCCGCGGTGGCCGCCGGGCTGCAGCGCTCGGGCCGGATCATCACCTCGGCCGCGCTGCTCGTCGTCATCGTGTTCGCCGGCCTCGTCGCCGCCAAGGTGCTGGTGGTCAAGCAGACCGGTGTGGCCCTGACCGCCGCCGTCGCGGTCGACGCCACCCTCGTGCGGATGCTGCTGGTGCCGGCCACCATGACGCTGCTCGGCGAGTGGAACTGGTGGGCGCCGCGCCCGCTGCGCCGCCTGCACGACCGCATCGGCATCGGGGCGCACTGATGCGCGAGCTGCACGACCACACCGACCTGCTGGCGGCCAGCGACGGCGACGCCTTCGTCCGCTGGATGGTCGACCCCGCCGTCCCGCTGCGCGGCTGGGCGCTGGCGACCGGCGTCGCGTGGGTGCGCCGCACGCCGCGCCGGCGCACCACCCTGACCGTCCGCGCGGACGTCGACGACGCCGTCCGGGCGACGGCCCAGCTGCTGGCGGCGGCACCGGAGGTGGACTTCGTGACGCTGCCGCGCGGTGCGGCCGAACCGCTCGCCGACCTGCTCGACCTGCGCGTCGGCGACGACTGGGACTGGATGAGCACGGCGACGCCGCCACCCCGGCACCCGCTCGAGCACCTGGTGCAGCCGTTGGGCGACGCCGACCGCGACGACGTCGCCGCCCTGCTCTCCGCGGCCAGCCCGCGCCACAGCGCCGAGCCGGACGAGCCCGGCGTGCGCTGGGACGGCGTCCGTGCGGACGACGGCCGGCTGGTCGCGTGCGCGGCGCGCCAGGTCGTCGGCCCCGGCGTGCCGCACCTGGCGTCCATCGCCACGCGCCCCGACGTCCGCGGTCAGGGCCTGGGCGCGGCGGTGACGGCCGCTGCGACCCGGCGCGGCTTCGACGACGGTGCGCCCGTCGTCACGCTGGGGATGTACGCCGACAACGCGGTGGCGCGCCGGCTGTACGAGCGCCTCGGCTTCGTCTGCGAGCACCGGTGGTCCAGCCGGCGCCGGCGCGCTCAGCGGCGCCGGGACGGGTCGTAGCGGTCGAGCTCGATCGTCGGCGGTCGCTCCGCGGGCGCTGGCGGGGGCGGTGCCTCGGCCGCTTCCGCCTCGGGTGGCGGTGGCGGGGCGGCGACGGGCGGCGGCGGGGTCGGCCGTTCCTCGACCGGCAGCAGCGCCCACCAGTGCGGCTTGAGCTGCGCCTCGAGCGCCCGGCAGTCGTGCTGCGGCACCTGCTGGCCGCGCAGGTGCTCCTCGAGATGGGCGAGCCGCTCCTCCCAGCTCGGCCCGTACCCCATGAGCACCGGGTTGCGGATGCCGGCGTGCTCGACGACGACCTCGGTGCCGCCGGGCCGCGCGGTGATGCTGAGCCGCAGCTGGTTGGTCTCGCCCATCAGGGTCCAGCTCAGCTCGAGCAGGCGCGGCGGCTCGCACCGCACGACCTGGCAGGTCGCGCCGTAGAACGTGAACATCTCGCCGTACTCGAGCCGGCCCTGCGGGGTGCCGATCCACTGCGGCAGCCGGTCGGGGTCGGTGCAGGCCGACCACACGGCGTCCGGGGCGGCGTCGACCGTGCGCGCCATCATGACCGAGCGCGACCCGATCCCGGCGAGCACGCGCCGGTCCGTCGCCTCGGGGTCGAACGCGCTGGCAGCGGCCCAGCCCGGTGCGGACACGCTCTCACCAGACCACCGGCCGGTGCGCGCGGCAAGTCGCCACGCGGCACCGGCCGAGCGGCTCAGAGCTGGGTGGGCACCTCGGCCGTGGTCTGCGACGGGTTGTCGGCCGCCGGCGCCTTGGGCGTGGCGTCGACCCCGGCCTCCTTGCGCTGCAGGGCCGTGATCGGCGCGGGGGCGCTGGTGAGCGGGTCGAAGCCGCCGCCGGACTTGGGGAAGGCGATGACGTCGCGGATGGAGTCGGTGCGCGACAGCAGGGCGCAGATCCGGTCCCAGCCGAACGCGATGCCGCCGTGCGGCGGCGCGCCGAAGGCGAAGGCGTCGAGCAGGAAGCCGAACTTCTCCTGCGCCTCCTCCTGGCTGAGCCCCATGACCTTGAAGACCCGCTCCTGCACATCGCGGCGGTGGATACGGATCGACCCGCCGCCGATCTCGTTGCCGTTGCAGACCATGTCGTAGGCGTACGCGAGCGCCGGGCCGGGGTCGGTGTCGAAGGTGTCCATGAACTCGGCCTTGGGCGAGGTGAAGGCGTGGTGGACGGCGGTCCAGGCCCCCGAGCCCACGGCGACGTCACCGCTGGCGACGGCGTCGGACGCCGGCTCGAACAGCGGCGCGTCGAGCACCCACGCGAACGCCCAGGCGTCCTCGTCCACCAGCCCGCAGCGGCGGCCGATCTCGAGCCGCGCCGCGCCGAGCAGCGCGCGCGAGGCCTTGGTGGCCCCGGCCGCGAAGAAGACGCAGTCGCCCGGCTGGGCGCCGACCTGCGCCGCCAGACCCGAGCGCTCGTCGTCCGAGAGGTTCTTGGCGACCGGGCCGCCGAGCTCGCCGTCCTCGCCGACCAGCACGTACGCCAGGCCGCGGGCGCCGCGCTGCTTGGCCCAGTCCTGCCACGCGTCGAGCTGCTTGCGCGGCTGGCTGGCGCCGCCGGGCATGACGACCGCGCCGACGTACTCGGCCTGGAACACGCGGAACGGCGTGCTCGCGAAGTACTCGGTGCACTCGACGAGCTCGTTGCCGAAGCGCAGGTCGGGCTTGTCGGTGCCGTAGCGGCGCATCGAGTCGGCGTAGGTCAGGCGCGGCAGCGGCGTCGGCAGGTCGTACCCGACGAGCGCCCACAGGGCCTTGGCCACGGCCTCGCCGAGCTCGAGCACGTCCTCCTGCTCGACGAAGCTCATCTCGATGTCGAGCTGGGTGAACTCCGGCTGGCGGTCGGCGCGGAAGTCCTCGTCCCGGTAGCAGCGCGCGATCTGGTAGTAGCGCTCCATCCCGGCGACCATCAGCAGCTGCTTGAACAGCTGCGGGCTCTGCGGCAGGGCGTACCAGCTGCCCGGCTGCAGGCGGGCAGGCACCAGGAAGTCGCGCGCACCCTCCGGCGTCGAACGGGTGAGGGTGGGCGTCTCGATCTCGACGAAGCGCCGCTCGTCGAGCACCGCGCGCGCCGCCTTGTTGACCTCGCTGCGCAGCCGGATCGCCGCGCCCGGGCCGGGACGGCGCAGGTCGAGGTAGCGGTGCTTGAGGCGGGCCTCCTCGCCCACCTCGACGCGCTCGTCGATCTGGAACGGCAGCGGGGCGGCCTCGCTGAGCACCTCGAGCTCGGACGCCGTCACCTCGATCTCGCCGGTGGGCAGGTTCGGGTTCTGGTTGCCCTCGGGGCGCAGCCCGACCGTGCCGGTGACCTTGATGCAGTACTCGTTGCGCAGGCCGTGGGCGCCGGACGACGCCAGCACCTCGTCGCGCACGACCACCTGGCCGACGCCGCTCGCGTCGCGCAGGTCGAGGAACGCCACGCCGCCGTGATCGCGCCGACCACCGACCCAGCCGGTGAGCGTGACGGTCTGGCCGGCGTGGTCGGCGCGGAGCGTGCCGACCTCGTGCGTGCGCAACACGGTGGTCCCCTTCGGGGTCTGGGTGACGTGACCGACCGATCCTACGGGGCAGGCGGGGTGCGGCTCGCTCCGGTTTCTCCTCGCCCGCCAGCAGGCCGTCGTCCGAAATCCTGCGGACGACGGCACCGGCGGCCGATAGGACGTGCGGACGTGTGCCAGGGCACGTCCACCGCCAGCGGCCAGGAAGGGAGCCGATGGACGTCAGGATCGACGCCGGGGCCACCTTGACGCTGCACGCCGGCGGTCAGCGGGTGACCCTCAAGGCGCTCGCCGCGGCGCGCGTCGCCGAGAGCGGCGGCTCGCACGAGGCGGCGTCCGGCGCCCGCATCGCCGTCATGGGACCCACCGAGGCCCTGCGGCTCGGCGCGGGCCAGGTCGAGGTGGTGACGCCGTCCGGGGTCGTGACCCTGCCCGGCCGCGCGGTCGACGACGGCGCCGGCATGGTGCTGCGCGTCGGCTCCCCCGGTCCCCTCACCCAGCGCCGCCGCGAGGTGCGCGGCGACGTCGAGCTCGTCGTCCGGGTCACCATGCCCGGACCGGCCGAGACGCCCGAGCACCTGTTGCGCGTCCTGCGCGGCCGCACCCGCAACCTGTCGGCCGGCGGCATGCTGTGCACGCTCGACCTGGGCACCTCGCCCGACGTCCACCCCGGCTCGCTGCTCGACGTCGACGTCGAGCTGCCCGAGGGCGGCGGCCTGGTCGCCACCCGGGTGTTCGTCATCCAGGTCACGCACTTCGGGCTGCGCGGCGCGTTCGTCGGGCTCGAGCACGTGCACGCCGAGAAGTTCGCGCGGCTGGTCTTCGCGCGCGAGCGCGAGCGGCTGGCCGCCCGGCGCCAGCGCGCCGACCTGCGGGCGGGCACCGACGCCCCGGTGCCCGGCCGCGACCGCAGCTGGTAGCTCGCGCTCGGTCTGTCCGGCTGAGTCCGACCGGCTCAGCCCTCGCGCACGGCCTCGCGCACGACGGCGGGGCGCAGGTCGGCGTCCGGCGGGCGCCAGGTGGCGTCGTCCGCCGCGACCTGCTCGCCGGTGCGGATGTCGCGCACCGCGGCCACGCCGTCGGCCGACGCCTCGGCCGGGAACCAGACGTACGGGATGCCGCGCCGCTCGGCCTGGCGGATCTGCTTGCCGTACTTCTGCGGCGCGGGCGCCAGCTCGCACGCGATGCCGCGAGCCCGCAGCGCGGTGGCGACGGCGCGTGCGGCCGGGCGGGCGTCGTCCGACGCGAGCGCGACCAGCACCGCGCTGGGGGTCGACCGCGAGCCGGTGAGCACGCCGCGGCTCAGCAGCGGTGCGAGCGTGCGGGTGACGCCGAACGAGATCCCCACGCCGGGGTAGGTCGTGCGGCCGTCGCTGGCCAGGGCGTCGTAGCGGCCGCCGGCGCTGATCGAGCCGAGGTGCTCGTAGCCCTCCATCACCGTCTCCATGACGGTGCCGGTGTAGTAGTCGAGCCCGCGGGCGATCTTGAGCGCGGCGACGACCTCGACCGAGCCGCGGCGGCCGCCGACCGCGTCGAGCAGCGCGGCCAGCTCGTCCAGGCCCTCGTCCAGCTCGTCCGACCGGACGCCGAGGTCGCGCACCGCGTCGACCACGCCGGCGTCGGTGCCGGTGAGCTCGGCCAGCCGCAGGCAGGCCTTCGCGACGGCGTCGCTGTGCCCCTCGGCGGTGATCGCGGCCGCGACGGCGTCCGGGCCGATCTTGTCGAGCTTGTCGACGGCGCGGAGCACGGCGGCGACGTCCTCGACCCCCAGCCCGCGGTAGAAGCCCTGCACCAGCTTGCGGTTGTTGACCTGCATCCGTAGCGGCGGCAGCGGCAGCCGCGACATGGCCTCGACCATCACCTCGACGACCTCGACGTCGTGGTGGAACGGCAGCACGCCGTCGCCGACGACGTCGATGTCGGCCTGGCAGAACTCGCGGTAGCGCCCCTCCTGCGGCCGCTCGCCGCGCCACACCTTCTGGATCTGGTAGCGACGGAACGGGAAGTCGAGCTTGCCGGAGTTCTCGAGCACGTAGCGGGCGAACGGCACCGTGAGGTCGAAGTGCAGCCCGAGGCCGCGGCCGTCGTCCGGCTCGTCGGGGTCCGCGTGCAGCCGGCGCAGCACGTAGACCTCCTTGTCGATGTCGCCCTTGCGCAGCAGCTGCTCCATGGGCTCGACGGCGCGGGTCTCGACGCCGGCGAAGCCGTGCAGCTCGAACGTGCGGCGCAGCTCGTCGACCACCTGCTGCTCGACGGCGCGCTGGGCGGGCAGCCACTCGGGGTACCCGGACAGGGGGGTGGGTCGGGACATGCGGGTTCCTTCGGTCAGGACGCCAGGAGCTCGCGCAGGAAGGGGTTGCTCGCGCGCTCGCGGCCGATGGTCGTGGCGGGTCCGTGGCCGGGCAGGACCAGGGTGTCGTCGGGCTGCGGCAGGACGCGCTCGCGCAGGGAGCGCAGCATGGCCGCGTGGTCGCCGCCCGGCAGGTCGGTGCGTCCGATGCTCCCCGCGAACAGCACGTCACCGGTGAGGAGCGTGCGCCGGACGTCGTCCGGTGCGCTCTCGGGGACGTCGGGCAGGGCGAACATCACCGACCCCTCGGTATGGCCCGGGGCGTGGACGACGTCCAGGCTCAGGCCGGCGAGCTCGAGGGTCTGGCCGTCGGCGACCTCGACGACGTCGTCCGGCTCGGCCCACGTGGCGGCCCGGCCGAACTGCTGCTCGAGCATCTGCAGCAGGCCGCTGGACGCGAACTCGTGCAACGGGTCGACCAGGCGCTCGCGGTCGTCGGCGTGGACGTACGCCGCGATCCCGTGCGCGCCGCAGACGGGCGTGACCGAGTACGTGTGGTCGACGTGGCCGTGGGTCAGCAGCACCGCGGCCGGGCGCAGCCGCTGCTCGCGCAGCACCTCGGCCAGCGGCTCGACCACCTCGATGCCCGGGTCGACCACGAGGCAGTCCTCGCCGGGACCGGTCGCCAGCACGAAGCAGTTCGTGCCGAAGACGGCGCTGGGGAACCCGGTGATGAGCACCGGTCGAGCCTACCGGGGCGGCGCGAGGGTGCTCGTGACCGGTTCGTGACCACGCCGCGCGACCCGCACCAGGCGGCATCCCTAGACTGACCGCCGCAGGACCTGGCAGGGGCCTGGCGGGGGCCGCCCGCAGGACGCGAACGAGCAGGAGGACCGGCGTGCCGATCGAGCGCGACCGCGAACGAGCCAAGCGACGTTACGCGAAGCGGCAGGCCAGTCTGCAGGCCCGCGCCGCCCGCGCCCGGCGCAACCAGCAGATCGCCGGCGCCGTGGTGGCCGTGCTGGTCGTGGTCGTCGGCGTCGTCCTGCTCACCCGGCTCGTCGGGGACGACGGCACGACGACGGCGGGGTCGACGTCCACCGCGACCGGCTCGTCGACGCCGAACCCCACCGAGTCCGAGACGCCCACGGCCACGCCGAAGTCGTACCCGACGCCGCCGCCGAAGACGCTGGCCGAGGACTCCGTCTGGCAGGCGGACGTCAAGACCAGCTCGGGCGACATCACGCTCGAGCTCGACGGCAAGGTGGCGCCGCAGACGGTCTCGTCGTTCCTCTTCCTGTCGAAGGAGAAGTTCTACGACGGCTCGCGCTGCCACCGGCTGACGACGTCCGGCATCTACGTGCTGCAGTGCGGCGACCCGACCGGCACCGGCAGCGGCGGTCCCGGCTACCAGTACGGCATCGAGAACGCGCCGAAGGACGGGAAGTACCCCGCAGGCACGCTCGCCATGGCCCGCACCAGCGACCCGAACTCCAACGGCAGCCAGTTCTTCCTGGTGTACCAGGACTCCACGCTGCCCACCGAGGGCGGCGGCTACTCGATCTTCGGCAAGGTGACCAAGGGCCTCGACGTGCTGCAGAAGGTCGCCGCGCTGGGCACGGCGGACGGCAGCGGCGACGGCGCCCCCAAGGACCCCGTCACGATCTCGAGCATCTCGGTGGAGCAGCGGTGAGCGACCAGACCCCCGACCCCACGCCCGACGCGCCCGAGGCGCCCGAGGCCGCTGCGTCCGAAGAAGTGGCCGCTACTGCGACCGATACTTCGGACGCAACGCCCGAACCCGCCGCGCCCGCCGCCGACGCACCCGCCGAGCCCGAGAGCGCGACGTCCGAAGAAGTGGCTGCTACTGCGACCGATCCTTCGGACGCAACGCCCGAACCCGCCGCTGCGTCCGAAGAAGTGGCCGCTACTACGACCGATCCTTCGGACGCTTCGCCCGAGCCTGCCCCGAGCGAGCCGGTAGCGGTGCCGAGCGCGCCGAAGCCCGGGCCGCCGTCCCCTCGCCCGACGCCCGGTCCCCCGCCCGCGGCCCTGCACCCGCCCGTGCCCGCCGCCGCGCCGACCGCCGACACCAGCTTCGGCCGGGTGGCGGACGACGGCACCGTCTACGTGCGCACCGGCGACGGCGAGCGGGCGGTCGGCTCCTACCCCGACGCCCCGGCCGCGGAGGCGCTGGCCTACTTCGCGCGCAAGTACGACGAGCTCGTCGCCCAGGTCGAGCTCTTCGAGCAGCGGCTCGCGACCGCCGACGTCCCGCCCGGCGAGATCGACTCCGGCGTCGCCAAGCTGCGCGAGGCCGTCACCGACGTCCACGCGGTCGGCGACCTGGACGCCCTCACCGCCCGGGTCGAGGCGCTGGCTCCGCTCGCCAAGGAGCGCCGCCAGCAGGCCGACGCCGCCCGCTCGCAGGCCCGCGACGCCGCGCGCGCCCGTCGCACGGCGCTGGTCGAGGAGGCCGAGACCATCGCGGCCGTGCCCGCCGAGCGCACCCAGTGGCGCGCCGAGGGCCAGCGGATGAAGGAGCTCTTCGACGCCTGGCGCACCGAGCAGAAGGGCGGCGGCGACCCGCACGGCGTCCGCCTCGACCGCCGCTCCGAGGACGAGCTGTGGAAGCGGTTCAGCCACGCCCGCACCGCGTTCGACCGCAAGCGCCGCCAGCACTTCGCGCACCTGGACGAGTCGCACGCCGAGGCCAAGGCGGCCAAGGAGGCGCTGGCCAAGGAGGCCGAGGCCCTGCGCGACTCGACCGACTGGGGTCCGACCGCCGCGGCCTTCAAGCGTCTGATGGACCGCTGGCGCGCCGCCGGCCGCGCCGCCCGCAAGGACGACGACGAGCTGTGGAACCGGTTCCGCGCCGCGCAGGACACCTTCTTCGCCGCCCGGCACGCCGTGCAGGCCGAGCAGGACGCCGAGTTCAGCGCCAACCTCACCGTCAAGGAGGCGCTGCTGGTCGAGGCCGAGGCGCTCGTGCCGGTCAGCGACCTGGAGAAGGCCAAGGCCGCGCTCCGCGACATCCAGGACCGCTGGGAGGCGGCGGGCAAGGTGCCGCGCGGCGACCTCGACCGGGTCGAGCGGCGGATGCGCGCCGTCGAGCAAGCCGTGCGCGCCGACGAGGACGCCCGCTGGCGCAACACCAACCCCGAGGCCCGCGCCCGCGCGCAGAGCGCGGTCGACCAGCTCGAGACCGCGATCGCCGACCTCGAGGCCGACCTGAAGAAGGCCACCGACCAGGGCAAGGCGAAGCGGGTGGCCGAGGCCGAGGCCGCGCTCGCCGCCCGCCGCGAGTGGCTCGAGCAGGCGCGGCGCGCGCTAGCCGACTTCGGCGGCTGACCGCACCTCGTCGTCCGGGCTCTCGCCGACGACACCGGCGGCGGTGACCACCCGGTTGCGGCCGGCGCGCTTGGCGACGTAGAGCCGCTGGTCCGCGCACGCGAGCAGCACCAGCCGCTCCGTGCCGTCCTGGGGCGCCGTGGCACCGCCCAGGCTGGCCGTGACCGGCAGGCCAGCGGTCAGCCCGGCCCAGTCCAGCGCCTCGACGTCGACGCGCACCCGCTCCAGCAGCGCGGGCGCCGCACCGGCGTCGATCCCGGGCAGCACCAGCAGGAACTCCTCGCCGCCCATGCGGGCCGCGAACCCGTCGGGCACCTCCTCCGCACGCTCCGCGAGCAGCCGGGCAACGCGGCGCAGCACCTCGTCGCCGACCTCGTGCGAGCACGTGTCGTTGACCAGCTTGAAGTGGTCGAGGTCGACGAACGCCACCGCGACGGACGACGGCCCGCCCCGCTGCCCGAGGGCGTCGAGCAGCGAGGTGAGGTGGTCGTCGACGTAGCGGCGGTTGTGCAGCTGGGTCAGGGCGTCGCGGTAGGACAGCTCGCGGAACCGGGCGCTCTCGCGCCGGGCGCGCTCGGTCTCGAAGATCGCCTGCATCATGCGGGCCCGGGCCTCGCGCTCGACCGCGTGCTGGGTCAGCTGCCGGTCGTGGAACTGCTTGTAGAGCTCGAACGCCGCCCGGAAGTCGCCACGGGCCGCGAACAGCTCGGCCTGCTCGCCCATGGCTCGCACCTCGACGTCGCCGAGGTCGTGGTCGGCGCAGGTGCCGACGCAGCGGTCGAGCGACTCCTGCGCCCCGGCCAGGTCGCCGCGGTCGCGCCGCAGCCGGGCCAGCGTGAGCCAGGACTCGGCGGCGTCCTCCGGCGCGGCCTCGGCGAGGTCGACCCGGACGAACAGCTGCTCGGCGTCGTCCGGCCGGCCGACCGCCAGGTAGGCGTTGGCCACGGTGTCGAGCACGTGCAGCGGCAGCTCGAGGTCGTGCTCGGCCAGCAGGGCCAGCATCTGCTCGCACAGCGCGACCGACTCCTGGTCGGAACCGATCTCGTACAGCGTGTACGCGAAGTTGTTGAGCGCCAGCAGGTGCAGGTCGACCTGCCCGCTGCGCCGGCCCAGCTCGACGGCGGCGCGGTAGGCGGCGACGGCCTCGGCCGACGAGCCCGACACCGACAGCGCGTCGGCCAGGCCGATCTGGTGGTCGGCGCGGATCGCGACCGGCGCGTCGGCCGCGAGCAGGCTCACCGAGGCCACGGCGTGCTCGAGGCTGCCCGACGCCTCGCCGGCCCGGCGCAGCAGCACGCCCAGCTGCCGCTCGGCCCGCGCCTGCAGGTACCACTCGCCCTGCTCGTGGGCCCAGTCGCGGATGCCGCGCATCGTGGCGGCGCCGTCCTCGAGCCGGCCGCGGCGGGCGTCGGCGACCGCCCGCACCAGCTGCATCCGCCGCACCTGCACGGGGTCGGCGTCCGGGCCGGCCTGCGCCAGCCAGCCGGCCGCGGTCTCGGCCACCTCGTCGAAGCGGTCGCTGACGCGCAGCTCGAGGTGCATCATCCAGCTCTGCTGGTCGGTCGCGCTCGACACGGTGACGCCTCCCCTCCGACGGTGGCCGTGCGGTGATCATCGACGCCGCATGACCATCAGTTTACTGTTCGTTGACCATTCGCTACGCAAAGTCGCCCGAACTGGTCAGACCTGCGCGGCGCCGCCCGCCCGGTGCCCAGCACCCGCGAGCGCGCCGCCTACTCCTCGGTGCTGGGGGTCGGTCGCCCCCCGGTGACGCGGTAGGCGTCGAACACGCCGTCGACACGGCGCACGGCGTTGAGCACGTGCCCCAGGTGGCCCGGGTCGCCCATCTCGAAGGTGAAGCGCGAGATCGCCACCCGGTCGCGCGAGGTCTGCACGCTGGCCGACAGGATGTTGACGTGGGCGTCGGACAGCACGCGGGTCACGTCCGAGAGCAGGCGCGAGCGGTCGAGCGCCTCGACCTGGATCTGCACCAGGAACAGCGTCGCGGACGACGGCGCCCACTCGACCTCGACGACGCGGTCGGGCTCGGCCCGCAGACCGGCCACGTTGGTGCAGTCGTCGCGGTGAACGGAGACGCCGCTCCCCCGCGTGACGAAGCCCATGATCGGGTCGCCCGGCACGGGCGTGCAGCAGCGCGCGAGCTTGACCCACAGGTCGTCGACGCCCTTGACCACCACGCCGGGGTCGCCGCTGCGGGGACGGCGGGCCACCTTGTCGGGCAGGGTCGCCTCGGCGAGGTCCTCGCTCGCGCCCTCCTCGCCCCCGAGCGACTGCACCAGCCGGGCGACGACGCTCTGCGCCGACACGTGCGACTCGCCGATCGCGGCGTACAGGGCGTCGATGTCGGCGTAGCGCAGGTCGGTGGCGATGCCGAGCAGCGAGTCGTGCGACATCAGGCGCTGGATCGGCAGGTGCTGCTTGCGCATCACCTTGGCGATCTCGTCCTTGCCGCGGTCGATGGCCTCCTCGCGGCGCTCCTTGCTGAACCACTGGCGGATCTTGTTGCGGGCCCGCGGGCTGCGCACGAACGAGAGCCAGTCCTGGCTCGGCCCGGCCGTCACGGCCTTGGAGGTGAGCACCTCGACGACGTCGCCGTTCTCGAGCGTGCTCTCGAGTGGCACCAGCCGGCCGTTGACCCGGCCGCCGATCGTGCGGTGCCCCACCTCGGTGTGCACCGCGTACGCGAAGTCGACCGGCGTCGAGCCGGCGGGCAGCGCGACGACGTCGCCCTTGGGCGTGAAGACGTAGACCTCGCGCGCGTTGATCTCGAATCGCAGCGAGTCGAGGAACTCGCCCGGGTCGGCGGTCTCCTTCTGCCAGTCGAGCAGCTGGCGCAGCCAGGCCATGTCGGTCGCGGCACCGGACTCGCCCTCGACCGGCACCGCGGCCGACGGCTGCTCCTTGTACTTCCAGTGCGCCGCCACGCCGAACTCGGCGCGGCGGTGCATGGTGAAGGTGCGGATCTGGATCTCGACCGGCTTGCCGCTCGGCCCGATGACCGTCGTGTGCAACGACTGGTACATGTTGAACTTGGGCATCGCGATGTAGTCCTTGAACCGGCCGGGCACCGGGTTCCACCGCGCGTGCAAGGCGCCGAGCGCCGCGTAGCAGTCGCGCACCGACTCGACCAGCACCCGCACGCCGACGAGGTCGTAGATGTCCTCGAAGTCACGGCCGCGCACGATCATCTTCTGGTAGATCGAGTAGTAGTGCTTGGGCCGACCGGTGACCGTGGCCTTGAGCTTGGCGCTGCGCAAGTCGGCCGTGACCTGCTCGCGCACCGTGGCGAGGTACTCCTCGCGGGCGGGCGCCCGCTCGCTGACCAGCCGGACGATCTCGTCGTAGACCTTGGGGTAGAGCGTCGCGAACGAGAGGTCCTCGAGCTCCCACTTGATGGTGTTCATGCCCAGCCGGTGGGCCAGCGGCGCGTAGATCTCGAGCGTCTCGCGGGCCTTGCGCTGCGCGGAGGCGACCGACACGTAGCGCCAGGTGCGCGCGTTGTGCAGCCGGTCGGCGAGCTTGATGACGAGCACCCGGATGTCGCGCGCCATCGCGACGACCATCTTGCGCACGGTCTCGGCCTGGGCCGCCTCGCCGTAGGTGACCTTGTCGAGCTTGGTGACGCCGTCGACGAGCATCGCGACCTCGTCGCCGAACTCCTCGCGCAGGCCGTCGAGCGTGTAGTCGGTGTCTTCCACCGTGTCGTGCAGCAGGGCCGCCGCCAGCGTGGCCTCGGTCATGCCGAGCTCGGCGAGGATGGTGGCCACCGCGAGCGGGTGCGTGATGTACGCGTCGCCGCTCTTGCGCTCCTGCCCCTCGTGCGCGCGCTCGGCGACGGCGTAGGCCCGCTCGATCAGCCCCACGTCGGCCTTCGGGTGCGTGACCCGGACGGCCCGCAGCAGCGGCTCGAGCACCGGGTTGCCGGCCGAGCGCTGGCTGCCGAGACGGTTGAGCCGCGCCCGCACCCGGCTGGTGGTCGGGATCGGGATCGTCTGCTCGGGGTCCCACTCCCCGGCCGGGCGGTCGGGCGACGACGAGCCGCTCGCGGCCGTGCGCGTGGGGTCTGCCACCTGACCTCCTCGCCCGTCGCCGGTGAGGGCCGTGGCCCCCTCGTGCACCCAGTCTACGGAATCAACGGGGCCCGGGCTCAGACGGTCAGCAGGCTGTGGACGACGCGCCCGGGCAGCCGCTCGCGGCCGTGCAGGAAGCTCAGCTCCAGCAGCATCGCGACCTCCACCACCTCGGCGCCGGCCCGCTCGACCAGCTCGCAGCACGCCTCGGCCGTCCCGCCCGTGGCCAGGACGTCGTCCAGCACCAACGCGCGCTGGCCGGGCCGGAAGGCGTCGCCCTGCACCTCGATGCGGGCGCTGCCGTACTCGAGGTCGTACTCGGCGCCGAGCGTCGCGCCCGGCAGCTTGCCGGCCTTGCGCACCGGCACGAAGCCCAGCCCGAGCGCGTACGCCAGGGGCGCCGCCAGCACGAAACCGCGCGCCTCGATGCCGACCACGACGTCGACCCGGCCCCGGTAGCGCTCGGCCAGGTGCTCGACGACGGCGCCGAACGCCGGGCCGTCGGCCAGCAGCGGCGCGATGTCCTTGAAGACCACCCCGGGCTCGGGGAAGTCCGGGACGTCGCGGACGTGCTGGCGCAGCAGCGCCCCGACGTCCTGGCTCACCTGCGGCGCCGCGTGTTCTTGCGCCGCGGCTGGTTGCGCGGGCCGGTCGCTCGCGGCGGTCGGCCGGGCTCGACGACCGCGTCCTGGGGCTCGACGTCGTCCTGCACGTCCTGGTCGTCCTGGACGTCGGCACCGCGCTCGAGCACGGCCGTGCCGCCGGTACGGGGCCGGGTGGTCTCGCGCACGGCCGCGTTGTTGCGGCGCGACAGCACCCGCTTGGCGAGCGCGCGCATCTCGGGCTCGCGCTCGCGCAGGTCCGCCAGCAGCGGCGTCGCGATGAAGACCGAGGAGTACGTGCCGGTGGCGATGCCGACGAACAGCGCGAGCGAGAGGTCCTTCAGCGTGCCCGCGCCGAGCAGGAAGGCGCCGATGAACAGGATCGAGCCGACCGGCAGCAGCGCCACCACGGAGGTGTTGATCGAGCGCACCAGGGTCTGGTTGACCGCGAGGTTGGCCGCCTCGGAGTAGGTGCGGCGGGTCTGGGTCGTGATGTGGTCGGTGTTCTCGCGCACCTTGTCGAAGACGACGACCGTGTCGTACAGCGAGTAGCCGAGGATCGTCAGGAAGCCGATGACCGACGCGGGCGTGACCTCGAAGCCGACCAGCGCGTAGATGCCGACGGTGATCATCAGGTCGTGCAGCAGCGCCACGATCGCCGCCACGGCCATCTTCCAGGTGCGGAAGTAGACCGAGATGACCAGCGCCACCAGCAGCAGGAAGACCACGAGCCCCTGCAGGGCCTTCTTCGAGACCGTCTCGCCCCAGGACGGGCCGACGAACGACACCGTGACGTCGTCCTTGGTGACCCCGTAGGCCGAGGCGAGGGCGTCGCGCACCTGGTCGCCCTGCTCGGTGCTGATCTTGTCGAGCTGCACGCGCATTGAGTCGTTGCCGACCTGCGCGACCTTGGGGTCGGCGTCCGGGACGACGGAGTGCACGGCGTCGGCGCCGGGCAGGTCGCTCGTGGTCTTGACCCCGCTGATGCGGAACTCGGACCCGCCGGTGAACTCCAGGCCGAGCGTCAGGCCGCGGGTCAGCAGGCCGACGAGCGAGAGGAGCAGCAGCACGGCCGAGATGGCGTACCAGAGCTTCTGGCGACGCACGACCTCGATCGAGCGCTCACCGGTGTAGAGCTGGTTGCCGAACCTCGCGAAGCTGAACATCACGCGTCCTGACGGGTCGAGCCGGCGGCCGCGGCGCGGCGCGAGGCGATGGTGCCGAGGTTGGACTTGACCCCGAGGTTGAGCCCGGAGCCGAGCCGCTGGGGGTCCAGGCCCGACAGGCGGTGGCCCTGGCCGAAGAACGTGGTGCGGGCCAGGATCGTCAATAGCGGGTGCGTGAAGAGCATGACCACGACGATGTCGATGATCGTGGCCAGGCCCAGCGTGTAGGCGAAGCCGCGCACGCCACCCGCCGCCAGGATGTACAGCACCACGGCGGCCAGGAAGTTGATCGCGTCGGCGGCCAGGATCGTGCGTCGGGCGCGCTTCCAGCCGGTCTCGACGGCCGAGCGCAGGCTGCGGCCCTCGCGGACCTCGTCGCGCACGCGCTCGAAGTAGACGATGAACGAGTCGGCGGTGACACCGATCGACACGATCAGGCCGGTGATGCCGGCGAGCGTCAGACGCAGCCCGGCCGAGTTGCCCAGCAGGACGACGGCCTCGTAGGTGATCGCGCCCGCGACCAGCAGCGAGGCGACCGTGACGAACCCGAGGGCGCGGTACTGCGCCAGCGAGTAGAGGACGACCAGCACCAGGCCGATGAGGCCGGCGAGCAGGCCGCGCTGCAGCTGCTCGGCGCCGAGCAGCGGGCTGATCTGCTCCTCGGTCTGCTTGGTGAACGACAGCGGGAGCGCGCCGTACTTGAGCTGGTTGGCGAGGTCGAGCGAGCTCTTCTGGGTGAAGTTGCCCGTGATCGAGGCCTGGCCGCCGGTGATCGGCTCGTTGGCGCTCGGGGCCGAGATGACCAGCCCGTCGAGCACGATGCCGAAGCGGTTGCGCGGCTCGGCGAGCGTGTACAGGCGGGTGGTGACGGCCCGGAACTTGTCGGCGCCGCTGCTCTTGAAGTTCAGCCGCACCTCCCAGGTCGTCGACGTCCCGCCGTTCTGGGTGGGCTGCAGGCCGGCGGTGGCGTCGGCGATGTCGTTGCCGTCGACCTCGACCGGCCCGAGCACGTACTTCTCGGTGCGGTCGATCGAGCAGGTGACCAGCGGCTTCTTCGGGTCGTCGGTGCCGCCCTGGATCTTGCTGGTGTCGGAGCAGTCGAGCGCCTGGAACTCCTGCTCGACCGAGGCGGTGACCCAGGCCGGGTCGCTCGCGTCGGTGGGCGTGGCGCTCGGGGTCGCGCCGCCGGACGCCGTGCCGGTGGCGGTGGCGGTGGCCGTCGGGGTCGGCGTGGTGGTCGCCGCCTTCAGCAGCGACTGCGGCAGGCCGCGGTTCGAGCTGGACTTCGTGGGGGCGTTGCTCGCGGTCGCGCCACCGGTGGCCGTGGCGCTGGGGGTGGCGGTGCTGCCGGAGGTTGCCGTGCCGGTCGCGGTGCCGGTGCCGGTCGAGGTGCCGGTCGAGGTCGGCACGGGCACCTGCACCGAAGCGGCCTCGAGCACCGGGCGGAAGCGCAGCTGCGAGGAGCGGGTGATGAGGTCGCGCTGCTGGTCAGAGATCTTGCCGGGCACCGCGACGACGATGTTCTGGCCGCCCTCGGTGGTGATCTCGGCCTCGGCGACGCCGCTGCCGTCGATGCGGGCGCGGATGATGTCGACCGACTGCTGCAGCGTCTGCGGCGTGACCTTGCCGCCGCCCTGCACGACCGGCTTGAGCACGATCTGCGTGCCGCCCTCGAGGTCGAGGCCGAGGCGCGGCTTGACCGACCCGTCGGCCCAGGCCACCTGCGCGGCGACGATGCCCGCGAGCACGACGACCAGGCCCAGCAGGGCGGTCAGCGTGCGGCCGGGGCGGCCGTGCCGGGAGCTGCGTCGGTTCGGACCGGCCACGTCAGGCGCTCACTTCTCGGTGCTCGGGGCGTCGGGGTGACCGTCCGCCGGGGTGGGAGGGTCCTGCGGGCTCTCGACCGCCGGGGTGGTCGGGTCGGACGACGGGTCGCCCGTGCCGGCCGGCACGACGCTCGCGATGGCGCGCCGGTCCCAGCGCACGGTCTGGCCCGGGCCGGTCTCGAGCACGGCCACGGAGTCGTCGATCGACACGATCGTGGCGAACAGCCCCGACGTCGTGACGACCTCCTGGCCCGGCTGGAGCCCGGACTGCAGGTCGGTGAAGGCCCGCTGCCGCTTGCGCTGCGACGAGAACATGAAGAGCAGGAGCAGCACCGGCAAGGCGAAGATCAGCAGATCCGTGGCTTTCACGAGCCCAGAGTCCTTCCGCCGACGCCCCGCGCCGGTCGATGTCGAGGTCAGACCCTCGCCGTACGGACAGGCTGGGCCAACAGGCGAGTGTAGGTGAGCCTCGCCACAGCACCAAAGACGGGCCTGCCGGGCGAGTCGGACGCCGGCACCCGGGTCAGCCGAAGCGCCCGCCCACGGCGTCGTCGTCCGCGCCCTCGGTGTCGGGCAGCACCAGCTGGTCGGGGACGCCCGCGGCCCGGCGCGGTGGCGTCAGGCCGAGGTGCTGCCAGGCCTGCGGCGTGGCGGCCCGGCCCCGCGGGGTGCGCAGCAGCAGCCCCTCGCGCACGAGGAAGGGCTCGACGACGGTCTCGACGGTCTCGACCTCCTCCCCCACCGCGACGGCGAGCGTGGCGACCCCGACAGGTCCGCCGCCGAAGCGCTGGCACAGCGCGAGCAGCACCGCGCGGTCGAGCCGGTCGAGGCCGGCCTCGTCGACGTCGTACAGCTCGAGGGCGGCGCGCGCCGCCGGCAGGTCGATGGCGCCCCCGCCGTGCACCTGGGCCCAGTCGCGCACCCGCCGCAGCAGGCGGTTGGCGATGCGCGGCGTGCCGCGCGAGCGGCGCGCGATCTCGGTCGAGCCCGCGTCGGCGAGCTCGACGCCGAGCAGCCGGGCCGAGCGGTGCAGCAGCTGGTCGAGCTCGGCCGGGCTGTAGAAGTCCAGGTGGGCGGTGAAGCCGAACCGGTCGCGCAGCGGAGCCGGCAGCAGACCCGACCGGGTGGTGGCACCGACCAGGGTGAACCGCGGCAGCTCGAGCGGGATGGCGGTGGCGCCGGGACCCTTGCCCACCACGACGTCGACCCGGAAGTCCTCCATCGCCAGGTAGAGCATCTCCTCGGCCGGCCGCGACATCCGGTGGATCTCGTCGAGGAAGAGCACCTCGCCCTCGCCGAGCGAGGACAGGATCGCCGCCAGGTCGCCCGCGTGCTGGATCGCCGGCCCGCTCGTGACGCGCACCGGGGCCGAGAGCTCGGCGCCGACGATCAGCGCCAGCGTGGTCTTGCCCAGACCGGGCGGCCCCGACAGCAGGACGTGGTCCGGCGGCGTGCCGCGGCGCCGGGCCGCCTGGAGCACCAGGTCGAGCTGGTCGCGCACGCGGGTCTGGCCGACCAGCTCGGCCAGCCGGGTCGGGCGCAGGGCGCTCTCGACCACTCGCTCGTCGGTGTCGGCGTCCGGCGCGACGACGCGGGCCGTCATCTCGTACGAGCCGTCGTCGGGGTGCAGGTCGTCGCTCATGCCCGGCCCAGCCGCTGCAGAGCCGCCCTCAGCACCGCCGGGACGTCGACCGGCTCGCCCGCCGCCGGGGCGACCTTGTCGACCGCGTCGTCGGCGGCCTTGGCGGCCCAGCCCAGCCCGACGAGGGCGTCGCGCACCTGGCCGCGCCAGGTCTCGTCGTCCGGCGTGGTGTCGTCGGGTGCCGGGGCGTGCTCGACCGCACCGGGCAGCCCGAGCTTGCCCTTGAGCTCGAGGGCCATGCGCTGGGCCCCCTTGAGGCCGACCCCGGGCACCTTGCGCAGCGCGGTGAGGTCGTCGGTGGCCACGGCCCGGCGCAGCGCCTCGGGCTCGTGCACCGCGAGCATCGCCAGGGCCAGCCGCGGACCGATGCCCGAGACGGTCTGCAGGGTCTCGAACGTGGTGCGCTCGTCGTCGTCGGCGAAGCCGAACAGCGTCAAGGAGTCCTCGCGGACGACGAGCGAGGTGGCGAGCTCGACCGGCTGGCCCTCGCGCAGCCCGGCCAGCGTGCGCGGGCTCGCGTGCACCAGCACGCCCACCCCGCCGACGGCCACGACCACGGCGTCGAGCCGCAGCCGCTGCACCAGCCCGTGCACCGAGGCGATCACCGCGCACCGCCCGCCCGCGCCACGGCGGCCTCGATCCGGGCCGCCGCCCCGCCGCGCCAGACGTGGCAGATGGCCAGGGCCAGCGCATCGCTCGCGTCGGCGGGACGCGGCGCCTCGGCCAGGCGCAGCAGCCGCGTCACCATCGCGGCGACCTGCGCCTTGTCGGCCCGGCCGTTGCCGCTGACGGCGGCCTTGACCTCACTGGGGGTGTGCAGCGCGACCGGCAGCCCGCGGCGGGCGGCGACGACCATCGCGACAGCCGACGCCTGCGCGGTGCCCATCACGGTGCGCACGTTGTGCTGGCTGAAGACCCGCTCGACCGCGACGGCGTCCGGCGCGGTGCGCTCGACCCAGCGCTCGAGCTCGGCCTCGAGCCGGGCCAGCCGCTGCGCCACGGGCAGGTCGGCGGGGGTGCGGACGACGTCGACCGCCACCAGCTGCAAGGGCCGGCCGGGGCTGCCGTCGACGACGCCGACACCGCACCGGGTCAGCCCGGGGTCGACGCCCAGCACGCGCACCGCAGCCCTCCGATCGTCCGAACAGGTGTTCGGGCGCCACGCTACACAGGCGACGGGCCGCACCCCGGACGGCGCGCCGGACGCCCGCCGAGGTCTCGACAGGCCGGGTGCGGCAGCCCACACTGGCGCGCATGGCCCCGACCTCGCAGGCGCAGGAGGCGATCCGCGACCAGCCGTCGCGCCCGGAGCCCTGCGCGCCGGCGAGCTGGGTGCCGCACGGCGAGCCCGGCCCGGTGCCGGGCGGGGCCGTCGCTCAGGCGTCGACGAGCTCCATCGTCTCGTCGCTGACGTCGTAGTTCGCGTACACGTTCTGGACGTCGTCGGAGTCCTCGAGCGCGTCGAGCAGCCGGAAGACCTTCTTGGCGCCCTCGACGTCGAGCTCGACCTGCGTGCTGGGGACGAACGAGGCCTCGGCCGACTCGTAGTCGATGCCGGCGTCCTGCAGCGCGGTGCGGACGGCGACCAGGTCGCCCGGCTCGCTGACGACCTCCCAGGTCTCGCCGTTGTCGTTGACGTCCTCGGCGCCGGCGTCGAGCACGGCCTCCATGACGTCGTCCTCGGTGAGCTCGCGGTCGCCCTGCTGCTTGTCGAGCAGGACGACGCCCTTGCGCGCGAACAGGTAGGCGACGCTGCCGGGGTCGGCCAGGCTGCCGCCGCTGCGGGTGAGCGCGGTGCGGACCTCCATCGCGGCGCGGTTCTTGTTGTCGGTGAGGCACTCGACGAGGAACGCCACGCCGCCCGGGCCGTAGCCCTCGTACATGATCGTCTGCCAGTCGGCGCCGCCGGCCTCGGCACCCGACCCGCGCTTGACCGCGCGGTCGATGTTGTCGTTCGGCACCGACGTCTTCTTGGCCTTCTGGATGGCGTCGTAGAGCGTCGGGTTGCCCGCCGGGTCGCCGCCGCCGGTGCGCGCCGCGACCTCGATGTTCTTGATCAGCTTGGCGAAGAGCTTGCCGCGCTTGGCGTCGATCGCAGCCTTCTTGTGCTTCGTGGTCGCCCACTTGGAGTGGCCGCTCATTGACGCTCCTTCACCATCTCGACGAACAGGCGGTGCACCCGGACGTCGCCGGTCACCTCGGGGTGGAACGACGTCGCGAGCAGCGCGCCCTGCCGAACCGCGACGATCCTACCGGCGGCCGGCCCCTCCTCCACTCGGCCGAGCACCTCGACGTCCGGGCCGGTGTCCTCCACCCACGGCGCGCGGATGAACACCGCGCGCACCGGGCCGCCCTCCAGGGCGTCGAGGTGCAGGTCCTCCTCGAACGAGTCGACCTGGCGGCCGAAGGCGTTGCGCCGCACGGTGATGTCGAGGCCGCCGAAGGTCTGCTGGTCGGCGCGGCCGTCGACGAGCCGGTCGGCCAGCATGATCATGCCCGCGCACGAGCCGTAGGCCGGCAGGCCGTCGCGCAGCCGGGCGACGAGCGGCTCGCGCACCTCGAAGATGCGGCTCAGCTTGTCGATCGTCGTGGACTCCCCGCCCGGCAGCACGATCCCGTCGAGCCCCTCGAGCTCGGCCGCGCGGCGCACCGGGCGCGCGAGCGCGCCGAGGTCGGCCAGCACGGACAGGTGCTCGCGCACGTCGCCCTGCAGGGCCAGGACGCCGATGACGGGGTCGGAGGGGCTCACGGACGACCAGCCTAGGAGGCTGGTAGGACAGGTCCGTGACCACCCCGGCCGAGCCCCCGGCGCACGAGCTGCGCACCGCACGACTGCTGATGCGGCGCTGGCGCGACGCCGACCGCGAGCCGTTCGCGGCGCTGAACGCCGACCCCGAGGTGATGCGCTACTTCCCCTCGGTGCAGGACCGCGCGACGTCCGACGCGCTCGTCGACCGCGTGGAGGCACGCTTCGACGAGCTGGGCTGGGGCCTGTGGGCGGTCGAGCGGCTCGACACCGGCGAGTTCATCGGCTTCACCGGGCTCAACCCGGCGCCCGAGGGACTGCCGCCGGCGGTCGAGGTCGGCTGGCGGCTCGCGCGGCCCCACTGGGGCCAGGGGTTCGCACCAGAGGCGGGCGCCGAGGCGCTGCGCGTGGCGTTCGAGCACCTCGGGCTCGACGAGGTCGTGTCGTTCACGACGACGCGCAACGAGCCGTCGCGCCGGGTCATGGCCAAGCTCGGCCTCACCCACCGGCCCGAGCGCGACTTCGACCACCCGCGCACGCCCGGCTGGTCGGGCCGGCGGCACGTGCTCTACGCGATCGACGCGCCGACCTGGCGCGGCCTCAGCGGCACTCGGGCAGCGCCGACCCCTCGCAGCAGGTGACGGTCTTCTGCTTGCACGTCGGGCACAGCCACCGGCTGGCTCGCGGGTCGTACTGGGTGCCGCAGTGCAGGCACTCGACGCCCGCGGTCACCACCGGCACGGGCTGCACCAGGTCCGTCGCGCTCATGGCCCGACGGTAGGACGTCCGGCCGCCGGGACGCGCGCGACGCGCCCGGCGGGCGGTGCCGCGACGACGTCCGGGTGCAGCGCGTGCGCCACGGCCTGCACGCCGTCGACGACGCGCGGGCCGGGGCGGGTGACGAGGCCGCCGGCGTCGACCGCCCACACCGCGGCGTGCGGCGGCAGCCGGTGCAGGACGCCGGCGGCCAGCGCCAGCGCGGCGTCGACGTCCGCGCAGCGCGGCGTGACCAGCACGGCGTCGACGTCCAAGGCGGCGACGTCGTCCCACGTCGTGGTGGTCGAGCGGCCGCCCGGCGCTGCGAGCACCGGGTCGCCACCAGCCGCCGAGACGACCTCGGGCACCCAGTGCCCCGCGACGAAGGGCGGGTCGACCCACTCGAGCACCAGCACGCGCGGGCGCGGGCGTCCGTGCACGGCTGCCGCGACGGCGTCCAGCCGCGCGTGGAGCCGGTCGCGCAGCGCCTGCCCCTGCTCGGCCGCCCCGGCCGCGGTGCCCACGGCGACGGCGCCGTCGAGCACCTCGGCCAGCGTGCTCGGGTCGAGCGTGACCACGGACGACGGGCAGCCCACGGCCGCGAGCGCCCGGTCGGCCGCGTCGGCGGGCAGCGCGCAGACCCGGCACAGGTCCTGGGTCAGGACGACGTCCGGTGCGAGGTCGGCGAGGGCCTGCTCGTCGAGCTGGTAGAGCGGGGCCCCGGCGGCCACCCGCTCTCGCACGAGGGCGTCGACCTCGCCCGGTGACCTGCCCGCGGTGTCCAGGCCGGTGACGACGACCCGGTGGTCGCTGCGGGCCGCGGCGGGCTCGTCGCACTCGAAGGTGACGGCGGTCAGCCGGTGCTGCAGGCCGAGCGCGTAGACCCACTCGGTGGCGGACGGCAGCAACGACACGATCCCGGGCACGGGCCGAGCCTACGAGGACGACGGATACCGTCAGCGCCATGAGCACCTCCGAGGCCCTGCGCGACCGAGCCGCCGCCCTCGACGCCGCCGACCCCGTGGCCGTCGCGCGCGAGCGGTTCGACCTGCCCGACGGGGTCGTGTACCTGGACGGCAACTCGCTCGGCGCGCTGCCGTCGTCCGTGCCCGACGTCGTCGCGGACGTCGTGCGCCGGCAGTGGGGCCGCGACCTGATCGCGTCGTGGAACCAGCACGACTGGTGGGGCGCCCCGCAGCGCGTCGGGGACGCCGTCGGCCGGCTCGTCGGGGCCGGTCCCGGTCAGACCGTGGTCGGCGACTCGACGTCCGTGAACCTCTTCAAGTGCTACGTCGCCGCGGCGCGCCTGCGCCCCGGCCGCCGCGTGGTGGTGAGCGACCCGGGCGTCTTCCCCACCGACCAGTACGTGCTGGAGGGCGCGGCCGCTCTGGCCGGGCTCGAGATCGTGCACGCCCGGCCGGACGCGGTGCCGGCCCTGCTCGCCGAGCGCGGGCACGAGGTCGCCCTGGTGTCGCTGTCGCACGTCGACTACCGCACCGGCGAGCTGTGGGACCTGCCCGGCATCACCGCCGCGACCCATGAGGCGGGCGCGCTGTCGCTGTGGGACCTGTGCCACTCGGCCGGCGTGGTGCCGGTCGACCTCGACGCGCACCACGTGGACCTGGCGGTGGGGTGCGGCTACAAGTACCTCAACGGCGGGCCGGGTGCGCCCGCCTACGTCTACGTCGCGAGCCGGCACCTGTCGGAGTTCGACCAGCCGCTGACCGGCTGGCACGGGCACCTGCGGCCGTTCGCGATGGAGGGGTCGTTCACCCCGGCGTCCGGCATCGAGCGCGCGCGGGTGGGCACTCCCCCGCTGATCTCGGTGCTGGCGCTCGAGGAGGCGCTGCGCGCCTACGACGGGCTCGACCTCGCCGACGTCCGCGCGAAGTCGGTGTCGCTCACCGGGTTCTTCGTCGAGTGCCTGCGCGAGCTCGTGCCCGACGCGGTCGTGGCCACGCCGCTGGACGACTCACGCCGCGGCTCGCAGGTCGCGCTGCGGCACGAGCACGCCTACGGCGTCGTCCAGGCCCTGATCGCTCGGGGCGTGGTCGGCGACTTCCGCGAGCCCGACGTCGTCCGCCTCGGCTTCGCCCCGCTCTACCTCTCGCACGCCGACGTGCTGACCGCCGCCACCCATCTCCACGACGTCCTCGCCGCCGGCGAGCACCTCGCGGAAGCCTTCGCCACCCGCTCCCAGGTCACCTGACCCCACCCGCCAACGCGACGACGTCCGAAGACCCGGCCGCCATAGCAACCAGATCTTCGGACGCAACGAGGTGCGCAAGGAGCGCGGCGCACGCGCTCTCCGGAGGCGCGCGTCAGAGCGAGCTTGCGAGCAGCGCGCCGGAGCGAGGGCGCGTGCGTCGTGCGGCACCGATAGAGCGCCGGGTCACCAACCGCGCTCGGCGAGCCGGTGCGGCTCCGGGATCTCGTCGACGTTGATCCCCACCATCGCCTCGCCGAGCCCCCGCGACACCTTCGCGATGACGTCGGGGTCGTCGTGGAACGTCGTGGCCTTGACGATGGCCTCGGCACGCTGGGCCGGGTTGCCGGACTTGAAGATGCCGGAGCCGACGAAGACGCCCTCGGCGCCGAGCTGCATCATCATCGCGGCGTCGGCCGGGGTGGCGATGCCGCCGGCGGTGAACAGGACGACGGGGAGCTTGCCCTTCTCGGCGACCTCCTTGACCAGCTCGTACGGGGCCTGCAGCTCCTTGGCCGCGACGTAGAGCTCGTCCTCGCTCATCGAGGTGAGCCGGCGGATCTCGCCGCCGATCTTGCGCATGTGCGTGGTGGCGTTGGAGACGTCGCCGGTGCCGGCCTCGCCCTTGGAGCGGATCATCGCCGCGCCCTCGGTGATGCGGCGCATGGCCTCGCCGAGGTTGGTGGCGCCGCAGACGAACGGCACGGTGAACTGCCACTTGTCGATGTGGTTGGCGTAGTCGGCCGGGGTCAGCACCTCGGACTCGTCGATGTAGTCGACGCCGAGCGACTGCAGCACCTGCGCCTCGACGAAGTGGCCGATGCGGGCCTTGGCCATGACCGGGATCGAGACGGCCTCGATGATGCCGTCGATCATGTCGGGGTCGCTCATCCGCGAGACGCCGCCCTGGGCGCGGATGTCGGCGGGCACGCGCTCGAGCGCCATGACGGCCACGGCACCGGCGTCCTCGGCGATCTTCGCCTGCTCGGCGTTAACGACGTCCATGATGACGCCGCCCTTGAGCATCTCGGCCATGCCGCGCTTGACGCGGGCGGTGCCGGTGACGGGAGCGGTGCTGTCGGTGGACACGGGGTACCTCGCTAGGACGTCGCGATCGGCGGACCGCACCATCGTACGGGCCGCCGAGCACCGGTCCGGCACGCATCCTGCCTCGTGGGACGCGGATCACCTGCCACGGTGTCGCGTCGTCAGCGGGTGAGCGCCACCGGCGGCTCGTCGTCCATCTCGAAGGTCTCGGGCGGCGCGGCCCGGCCGGCCAGCCGGGCCCAGCGCACGACCCGCTTGCGGCGCACCCGGGTGGCGTCGGTGACCGCGTTGTTGAGGAACCGACGGGCCAGCTGCACGCGCTGGCACGCCGCGACCAGGCGGTCCAGCAGCGGCACGAGCAGCGGGTCGTCGCCCAGCTCGGCGACGGCGTGCTCGTCGAGCGTGGCGCGCAGCGCCTGCGACAGGTCGCTCTCGGCCCGTTCGCGCGCCACGGCCTCGGGGCCGTGGACGCCGTCGGTGCCGGACCGCTCCCCCACCTCCATGGCCCGCGAGGCGGCGTCGGCCACGATCAGCCCGGACGCCGGGTCGACCGCCCCGGAGGTGGCCAGCTCGACAGCGGCCTCGGCCCGGCGCACCAGCTGCGCGTCCAGCGCGTTGCGCGCGCCCTCCACCCGGTGGTGCAGACGGTCGAGCCGGGCCGCGGAGTAGGACAGGTACCAGGCGAGCAGCGCCAGCAGCAGCGCGATCGCGAGGAAGAGCGGCAGGTCCACGGCGGCCACCCTACGGACGCGCGCCGTCGGCGACGGTCTCGTACACCGCGAGGACGTCCTCGGCGACGACCGACCAGTCGTAGCGCCGGACGCCGGCCGACGCCGCCGCGCGCAGCGCCGACCGACGCGACGGGTCGCGCAGCAGGTCGACGAGCGAGCGGGCCAGGGCAGCGGCGTCCTCGGCCGGGAACAGGACGCCGAGCGTGCCGTCGTCCAGCACCCGCCGGAACGCGTCGAGGTCGCTGGCCAGCACCGGCGCGCCCGCGCTCATGGCCTCGACCAGCACGATGCCGAAGCTCTCGCCGCCGGTGTGCGGCGCGACGTACACGTCGACCGACCGCAGCAGCGCCGCCTTGTCGGCGTCGCTCACCATGCCCAGGAACGTCATGGAGCCCCGCACCTCGGGCGGCAGCAGCTCGGCGGCCTCGTCCTCGTCGCCCCGCCCGGCGACCAGGAAACGCGCACCCGGGATCGCCTCGAGCACCGCCGGCACGGCCTCGCAGAGCACCGGCAGGCCCTTGCGCGGCTCGTCGATCCGCCCGACGAACGCCACTGTCGGTGCATCGGGCGTGCCCTGCCACTCCGGCCGCACCGGCGCGTCGGCGAACGCGTCGACGAAGACGCCGTTGGGGATCACGACGGCGTCGCCGCCGATGTGGGTCGTGACGGTCCGGCGGGCGTCCTCGCTCACCGCGATGCGCGCGGCGATCTTCTCCAGGCTCGGGCGCACCAGGGGGTAGGCGGCCTGCATGGCCCGCGAGCGCAGGTTGGAGGTGTGGAACGTCGCGACGATCGGGCCGTCGTAGGCCCACAGCGCCAGCAGCGACACCGACGGGGTGACGGGCTCGTGGATGTGCACGACGTCGAAGTCGCCCGCCTCCAGCCACCGCCGCACGCGCCGGGCGCTGACCGGGCCGAAGGTCAGCCGCGCCACAGAACCGTTGTAGGGCACCGGAACCGCGCGCCCCGAGGGCGTCACGTAGTCGGGCACGGGGGTGTCGTCGTCCGCCGGGGCGAGCACGCTCACCTGGTGCCCGCGGCCGATCAGGTGCTCGGCCAGGTCGCGCACGTGGAACTGCACCCCGCCCGGGACGTCGAACGAGTAGGGGCACACGATGCCGACCTTCATCGGTCGACCTCCGCGGCAACGCCTCGCGGCTCGAGGTCGGCGACGAACACCCGCTGCAGCATGTGCCAGTCCTGCGGGTGCTCGCGGACGGCGGCGCCGAGCTGGTCCGCGCACCGCTGGGTCAGCGCGGCCACGGCGTCACGGCCGGACCCGACGTCCGAGGTGTCGACCTGCGGGTGCCAGGTGATGACGATCCCGTGCCGGGCACCGGCCCGCTCCTCGTACCGGATGCTCACCGTGAACAGCGCGGCCCCCGTGGCCAGCGCCAGGGCGGCCGGCCCGACCGCCATGCGTGCGCGCTCGCCGAGGAAGTCGACCTCGACGCCGCCGGAGGTGAGGTCGCGGTCAGCCAGCAGAGGCACGAAACCGCCGTCCCGCAACGTCTTCAGCAGCTGGCGGAAGACGTCGGAGCCGCCGGTGAGCGGCACGATGCGCATGCCGAGCCGCTCGCGGAAGCTCACGAAGCGGTCGAACAGCCGCTCGGGCCGCAGCCGCTCGGCGACGGTCGTCACGGGAGCGAGGTTCACGGTCGACCACGCGCCGGCGTGGTCCCAGTTGCCGAGGTGCCCCAGGAACATCACCACCCCGCGGCCGGACCCCAGCGCGGCACGCACCGGCTCGTCGCCGACGACGGTGACGGTCGACGTCAGCCGCTCGGGCGCCCAGTCGGGCAGCCGGAAGCTGTCGCACCAGTAGCGCAGGTACGACCGCATGCCCGCCCGCGACAGGGCCCGCAGCCCGGCGGCGTCGAGGTCGGGACGGGCGCGGCGCAGGTTGGCCTGCAGCCGTTGCACGCCCTTGCCCTCGCGCCGCCACGCGACGTCGGCGACCCGGTCGAACAGCCCGTAGGCGACGCCCTCGGGGAGCAGCCGCACCAGCCGCCAGCCCGCGGTGTAGGCGAGGTACGACAGCCGTTCGCTCACGGGGTCGGGGGCGGCACGGCGGACAGCGCCTGCCGGCGCACCTCGAGCATCCGCTGGACGACGGTGACCAGGCTGGCCAGGGCGAGGAGCGCCAGCACCACGGTGAGGACGACGACCGGCAGGCCCAGCCCGACGAGGCCGGTGGTGACGAGCACGGCCACCAGCCGGTCGGCGCGCTCGGCGATGCCGACGTTCGCGGTCATGCCCAGCCCCTCGGCCCGGGCCTTGGCGTACGACACGACGGCGCCGAGGGCGAGGCACGCCAGCGCCAGCACCGCGGTCAGCCGGTCGTCGCCGCCGCCGGTGAACCACAGCACGATCCCGCCGAAGACGGCGGCGTCGCCGACGCGGTCCAAGGTCGAGTCGAGGTAGGCGCCCCACGAGCTCGACCGGCCCGACGCGCGCGCCATGATCCCGTCGACGGTGTCGCTGAAGACGAAGGCCGTGATGACGAGCGTGCCCGCCAGCAGGTGCCCGGTGGGGTAGAACACCAGCGCCCCCGCGGCGACGCCGAGCGTGCCCACGAGCGTGACGACGTCCGGGCTGACGCCCAGGCGCAGCAGGGCGTTCGCCACCGGCGTCAGCAGGCGGGTGAAGAAGGCACGGGCGAAGCGGTTGAGCACCGCCCGATCCTAGCCAGGGCGCCACGGCGCTCGTGCGGGCGCTTGTGCGGGCGTCGGCGTCGGGCCAGGGTGGAGGCTGGGCGCTTCGGGCAGCGAGGCAGGTCTGAGGGAGGGTGGCATGGCGCACGAGGCCAGCACGCCGCAGCAGGTGCGCAACGTCGTCCTGGTGGGGCACACGGGCGCCGGCAAGACCACGCTCGCCGAGTCCCTGCTGCTCGCCACCGGCGCCGTCACCCGCCTCGGCTCGGTGCAGGACGGCACCACCGTCACCGACTTCGACGAGCAGGCGCGCAAGCAGCACCGGTCGGTCGGGGTCGCCGTGGCGTCGACGCAGCACCAGGGCGTCAAGCTCAACGTCATCGACACCCCCGGCCACCCCGACTTCGTCGGCGAGCTGCGCGCGGGGCTGCGCGCCGCCGACGCCGCGCTGTTCGTGGTGTCGGCCGTCGACGGCCTGGACGGCGCCACCGCCCTGCTGTGGGACGAGTGCGCGGCCGTGGGCATGCCCCGAGCGGTCATCGTGACCAAGCTGGACCAGCCGCGCGCGGACTTCGAGGAGTCGGTCGCGGTGTGCCAGCGGGTCTTCGGCGAGGGCGTCGTGCCGCTGTACCTGCCGCTGCACGACGAGGGCCCCGGCGGGGACGACGACGTCGCCGGGGTGATCGGGCTGCTGTCGTTGCAGCTGTACGACTACAGCGGGGGCGGCCGCAGCGCGCGGGCCGCGGACCCCGAGCACCGCGAGCTCGTCGACGGCCGCCGGTCGGACCTGATCGAGGCGATCATCCAGGAGTCCGAGGACGACGCGCTGATGGACCGCTACCTCGCCGGTGACGAGGTGGGCCTCGACATCCTGGTGCCCGACCTCGAGCGCGCCGTCGCCCGCGGCTCGTTCTACCCCGTGCTGCCGCTGGTGCCGACGTCCGGCGTGGGCGTGCACGAGCTGCTCGAGATCCTCACCCAGGGCTTCCCCTCCCCCGCCGAGCGCCCGCTGCCCGCGGTGACGACCCCGGACGGCGATCCGCTGCAGCCCATCGCGTGCGACCCGGGCGGCCCGCTCGTCGCCGAGGTGGTCAAGACGACGACCGACCCGTACGTCGGTCGGGTCAGCCTGGTGCGGGTCTTCTCGGGGACCCTGCATCCCGACTCCGCGGTGCACGTCTCGGGCCACAGCGCGCGCTTCGTCGGCGCCGCGCTCGAGAACCACGAGGACCACGACGTCGACGAGAAGGTCGGCGTGCTCTCGAGCCCGCTCGGCTCGACGCTGCGGCCCACCGGCCGGTGCATCGCCGGCGACATCTGCGCGGTGGCGCGGCTGTCGAAGGCCGAGACCGGCGACACGCTCTCGGACGTCGGCCGCCCGACCCTCGTCGAGCCGTGGGTGCTCCCCGAACCCCTTCTGCCCGTGGCGATCCGGGCCGCGACGCCGTCGGACGAGGAGAAGATGGCCGAGGCGCTCGGCCGGTTGACGGTCGAAGACGCCACCGTGCGGGTCGAGCACGACGCCCGCACCCAGCAGCTGGTGCTGTGGGCCATGGGCGAGGCGCACGTGGCGCTGGTGCTCGACCGGCTGCACGACCGCTACGGCGTGCGAGTCGAGGCCGTTCCCGTGCGGGTGTCGCTGCGCGAGACCTTCACCACCGCCGGTCAGGGGCGCGGCCGGCTGGTGAAGCAGAGCGGCGGCCACGGCCAGTTCGCGGTCTGCGAGATCGACGTCGAACCGCTGCCGCCGGGTACCGGCCTCGAGTTCGTCGACAAGGTCGTCGGCGGGGCGGTGCCGCGGCAGTACATCGCGAGCGTCGAGAAGGGCGTCCGCGCCCGGGCCGAGCGCGGCCTCATGGCCGGCTACCCGGTGACCGACGTGCGCGTCACGCTCACCGGCGGCAAGTCGCACTCGGTCGACTCGAGCGACGCCGCCTTCGCGACGGCCGGGGGCCTGGCCCTCGAGGACGCCGCGAGCCTGGGCCTGCGCCTGCTCGAGCCGGTCGACGAGGTCGAGATCACGGTGGACGACGAGTTCGTCGGCGCGGTGATGACCGACCTGTCGTCGCGGCGTGGGCGGGTCACCGGCACCGAGCCGCTCGGCAACGGGCGCAGCACGGTGCGCGCCGACGTCCCGGCGACGTCGCTGTCGCGCTACGCGGTCGAGCTGCGATCGGTGGCCCACGGCACGGGCGTCTTCACCCGGGCGTACGCGCGGCACGAGCCGGTGCCGGCGAACGTGGCCGAGCGGATCCTCGAGGCGGCCGGGCCGGCGCACCCGCACGGCTAGCATGCCGGGGTGCTGACGCAGGGGGCCGTGGGGACGGGTGCGGACGAGGCGCTGCGGCTGGGCCGCGGCGCCCGCTGGTGGCGCTCGGGCGTGCTGGCGGTGCTGGCCACGCTGTTCCTGCTCGGCTCGGTCGTCGGGCAGGACGAGTGGTGGCCGTTCGGGCCGTGGCGGATGTTCTCGACGTCCACACCACCGACCGGCGCCGTGGTGGCCATGGCCCTCGAGGTGCGCACGGCCGCCGACCCGGGATGGGTCGGCACCGGCCTGACGCCGGAATCGGTCGGCCTGAACCGCGCCGAGGTCGAGGGGCGCATCCCGCAGATCACGTCCGACCCCTCGATGCTCGGCACCCTCGCGGCCAGCCACGCCCGGCTGCACCCCGACGCGCCGCGCTGGACCGCGGTGCGGCTGGTGCGGCGCGAGACGGTGATCGTCGACCGTCGTCCGACCGGCGAGGTGCGCGAGAAGCTCGTCGCCGAGTGGGACGCGCCGTGAGGGCCTGGCTGTTCACGCCGGTGCCGTTGGCGCGGGTGGCGCTGCTGCGGGCCGCCGTCTACGCCTTCGTGGTCGTCGACGTCCTCTTCCTGCACACCTCGGGCTGGTACCACGGCGCGGCCGACCCGGTCTGGTACGAACCGCTGGTCGGCGGCGAGCTGCTGCACCTGCCGGCCGCGACGTTGCTGCTGGTGGAGCTGCTCAAGTGGGGCTCGGTGGTCCTCGCGCTGGTGGCCGTCACCGGACGCTTCCCGCGGGCCGCCGGCTGGGCGGTGGCGATCACCTGGTCGTGGTACCAGTACGTGGCCTTCAGCTACGGCAAGGTCGACCACGACCGCGGCGACTTCGTGCTGGCGCTGCTGCTGCTGCCGACGGTCGGGACGGCGCACCTGTCCGACCGCCGGCTCAGCGAGGCCGCCGGGTTCGCGATCCGGGCGGTCCAGCTCGGCGCCATCGCGACGTACTTCCTGTCGGCGATCGCCAAGCTGCGCTTCGGCGGCCCCGAGTGGGTCAACTCCGCGACGCTGGTGCGCGCGGTGGTGCGGCGCGGGACGCCGTTCGGCGAGCTGTTCCTGCACACGCCGTGGGTGCTGCACTTCGGGCAGTGGTTCATCATGGGCGCCGAGCTGTTCTCGTGGGTGATCTTCTTCCTGCCCGAGCGGTGGCGACGGCTCATGGTGCTGGGCTGGTACCTGTTCCACGCCGGCACCTACGCCTCGATCACCATCGCGTTCTGGCCGCACCTGGTGATGCTGCTGGCCTTCCTGCCGCTCGAGGAGTACCGCGACAAGCTCCTCGCCCGCTACCGCGCCCGCCGTCAGCGCAGCCGTCATCGCAGCGAGACAGGTGCGATCAAGACCGACCAGGTGCGATGACGCGTGCGGTGACGGATCAGGACAGCAGCGGGAGGCGGGCCGCCAGGTCGCCGAGGGCGGCGCGCTCGGCGTCGGTGGGCTCAGCACGGCCGGTGGCGACGAGGGCCCAGCGCTCGTCGGTCCAGGCGTCACCGGCAGGCGCTCCCGCGAGCCCGTCCAGCACCCGCCGCACCTCCCGCAGCCCGGACGACGACGGGCCGGGCGTTCCAGCCGGCTGACCGACGAGCAGGTCCAGGTGGTGCAGCGTCACCTCGACCACGAGCGTGCTCAGCAGGTCGTCGGCCCGCAGCACGTGGCCCTGCGTCGCCAGCAGCGCGTCGGGCTCGACCTCCGCCGCGGCCCGGACGACGGCCGCCGCTGTCTCGAGGTGCAGGGCCTGCAGCGGAGACCAGTCGCGGAACATCGTGGCCGCGACGCGCGTCCAGCGCCGACCGTCGGCGGCGGCCTGCGCGGCGGTGCGGCCGTCGACGCCGGCCGCCGGGCTCTCGCGCCAGTAGCTGACCGCGTCGAGGTCGGCCGGGCCGTCCGCCGGCGTGTGCAGCGCCACCAGGGCCCGCTGCGCGTCGCCCAGGCAGTGGAGCACCAGGTCGCGCGCGCTCCACCCGGTGCAGCCGGTCGCGGCCCAGCTCGCGTCGTCGTCCAGGCCGCGCACCAGCTCGGCCAGGGCCTCGTAGCCCTGGGCCAGCAGGAGCGCGGCCTCGGTCACCGGGTCAGCCCGGCCAGGCGTCGGCCAGCTGCTGCCGGGTGTCGCCGAGCAGCACCGGCAGCGCCTTGGTGCGCGCGACGATGGGCAGGAAGTTCGCGTCGCCGCCCCACCGCGGCACGACGTGCTGGTGCAGGTGCGCGGCGATGCCGGCACCCGCCACCTCGCCCTGGTTCATGCCGAGGTTGAACCCGTGCGGCGCCGACACCGCGGTCAGCACGCGGATCGCCTCCTGGGTCAGCGCGGCCACCTCGTGCGTCTCGTCCTCGGTCAGGTCGACGTACGCCGACACGTGCCGGTACGGGCACACCATGACGTGCCCCGGGCTGTACGGGTACAGGTTGAGGACGACGAACGCCGTGCGCCCCCGGTGGACGACGAGGCCGGTCTCGTCGTCCACGGTCGACGCGCGGCAGAACGGGCACTCGCGCGGGCTGTCGTCGGCGGGCTTGCTCTCGCCGCCGATGTAGGCCATGCGGTGCGGGGTCCACAGCCGCTCGAACCCGTCCGGCTCGCCCGCGAAGGACGAGCCCGGCTCGAGCGGCACCTCGCCGGACGACGGCACGTCGGTCACGGGGTCGTGGCCCGCGAGCGGATCGCCTCCACGACCTCGGCCACCGCGTCGGCGACCGGCACGCCGTTGTTCTGCGAGCCGTCGCGGTAGCGGAACGACACCGCGCCCTTGCTGACGTCCTCGTCGCCCGCGATGAGCATGAACGGCACCTTGGACTTCTGCGCGTTGCGGATCTTCTTGGGGAACCGGTCGTCGGCGACGTCGACCTCGACCCGCACGCCCTGCGCGCGCAGCTGGGCCGCGACGTCGTGCAGGTAGTCGGCGTGGACGTCGGCCACCGGGATGCCGACGACCTGCACCGGTGCCAGCCAGGCCGGGAAGGCGCCGGCGTAGTGCTCGACCAGCACCCCGAAGAAGCGCTCGATCGAGCCGAACTTCGCCGAGTGGATCATCACCGGCTGCTGCCGGGTGCCGTCGGCCGCCTGGTACTCCAGGCCGAACCGCTCGGGCTGGTTGAAGTCGTACTGGATGGTCGACATCTGCCAGGTGCGCCCGATCGCGTCGCGCGCCTGCACCGAGATCTTCGGCCCGTAGTACGCGGCGCCGCCCGGGTCCATGACGAGCTCGAGACCGGACTCGGTCGCGACGTCGCGCAGCACCTCGGTGGCGAGCTCCCACTGCTCGTCGGAGCCGATGAACTTGTCCTTCTTCTCGCCCTCGGTCTCGCGGGTCGACAGCTCGAGGTAGTAGTCGTCCATCCCGAAGTCGCGCAGCAGCGACAGCACGAACTCGAGCAGGTGCTTGATCTCGCCCGGCGCCTGCTCGGCGGTGACGTACGAGTGCGAGTCGTCTTGCGCGAAGCCGCGCACCCGGGTCAGGCCGTGCACGACGCCCGACTTCTCGTTGCGGTAGACGTGCCCGAACTCGAACAGCCGCATGGGAAGCTCGCGGTACGACCGCCCGCGCGAGCGGAAGATCAGGTTGTGCATGGGGCAGTTCATGGCCTTGAGCCGGTAGTCGGTGCCGTCGACGTCGAACGGCGCGAACATGCCCTCCTCGTAGTACGGCAGGTGCCCCGAGGTGTGGAAGAGCTGCTCCTTGGAGATGTGCGGGGTGCCGACGTACTCGAAGCCCTCGTCGATGTGGCGCTGGCGGACGTAGTCCTCCATCTCGCGCTTGATGACGCCACCGCGCGGGTGGAACACGGGCAGCCCGGAGCCCAGCTCCTCGGGGAACGAGAACAGGTCGAGCTCGGCGCCGATGCGCCGGTGGTCGCGGCGCTCGGCCTCGGCCAGCCGGTCGAGGTAGGCCTTGAGGTCGTCCTTGCTCGGCCAGGCCGTGCCGTACACGCGCTGCAGCTGCGGGTTCTTCTCGCTGCCGCGCCAGTACGCGGCCGCGGTGCGCATCAGCTTGTAGGCATTGCCGATGATCTTGGTGGTGGGCAGGTGCGGGCCTCGGCACAGGTCCTTCCAGGCCACGGTGCCGTCACGGCGCACGTTGTCGTAGATGGTCAGCTCGCTGCCGCCGACCTCGGCGGCCGCACCCTCGGCGGCGTCCTCGGCCGCGCCGCCCTTGAGCCCGATCAGCTCGAGCTTGTACGGCTCGTCGGCGAGCTCGGCGCGCGCCTCGTCGTCCGAGACCGGCCGGCGCACGAAGGTCTGCCCCTCGTTGATGATGCGCTGCATGGCCTTCTCGAGCGCCTTGACGTCGTCCGGGGTGAACGGGGTGTCGACGTCGAAGTCGTAGTAGAAGCCGTCGCGCACGGGCGGGCCGATGCCCAGCCGCGCCTTCGGGTGGATCTGCTGCACGGCCTGGGCCAGCACGTGCGCGGTCGAGTGCCGCAGCACCGCCAGACCGTCCTCGCTGTCGACGGTGACCGGCTCGACGACGTCGCCGTCGGACAGCGCGTGCGACAGGTCGACCAGCTCGCCGCCGACGCGCGCGACCACGACGGGACCCCGGCCGTCGGCCTCGAGCAGCTCGCCCGCCGTCGTCCCCGCCGCGACCGATCGCTCGCTCCCGGCGACGGACACGGTGATCTGGGCGGGCACGGGGACCTCCTGGTCGGGGTGGTGCGTGGACGGTGCAGGTCGGCCGGCGAGCGCCGGCCCCCGCCAGCGTATCGACGCGCCGCGGGTGGGGCCGAGCGGGTTTCAGCCGAGCTGGACGTCGTCGCCGACGCGCAGCGTGCCGGGGCTGACGACCTCGGCGTAGACGCCGAGGCAGTGCCGCGGCTGCTGGCTGATGCGCAGGACGACGTCTCCGAGCCGCAGCTCCTGGCCGACCCAGGCGGTCTCCAGCCCGGCGTCGTCCGCGAGGTCGAGCACGACGTTGGCGCGCGGCTCCTCGACGCTGCAGGCCGGGTCGCCCAGGGTGGTCCCCTCGTCGGCCGCCGCCCGCTCGACGGCCTGCCGGCTGACCAGGTGCACCGCCGCCACCTCGTTGAAGCGGGCACCGCCCTGGTCGGCGCGGCGCAGGGCCACCGGGCGGCCGACCGCCTGCGACAGCGCGGCGTCGGCGTCCGCACCGGTCAGCTCGTCCGTGCGGCCGGGCAGGCGCAGCGTCGGCGAGCCGTCCTCGGACGTCGGAGCACCGGCGCGCACGTCGCGCAGCTGCGGCAGCGCGCGGGCCGTCAGCACCTCGTCGCCGTCGGCCACGGCCCAGCCGCGGTCGTGCTCGAGGCCGCCGGGCAGGACGACGGCGCGGTCGACCTCGACGGCGTCCATGGACTTGACGGGGAAGGACCGCAGGGACGCCACGCGCCCCAGCGCGGGACGGGACGACGACGGCTCGGGAGCGCTCACGAGGAGGAGCCTACGACCGGGGGCCGGGTGGTGCTGGTGGGCGATACTGGGTTCGAACCAGTGACCTCCTCGGTGTGAACGAGGCGCTCTACCACTGAGCCAATCGCCCGTGCTCGCACGGATGCGCCACCCGCGGTGGCGCGGCACCTACCGTACCGGATCGGTGCGCCCGCGCCCCAATCGCCTCAGCCGCCCAGCCCGGGCACCTGCAGCAGCAGGTCGCGGCCGACGTCCGGCAGCCAGCCCGGCACCCCGGTGAGCGCGAAGTAGGTCCAGAACAGCGCCAGCACCAGCGCGAGGGTGGCCAGCGCGACGACGCCTCGCACCCACAGCGGCTGGTCGCCGATCCAGGTGGTCCAGCGCCTGACGTGGCGGCGGGCGAACTGCAGCAGCCGGTCGGCCGGCTCGAACTCGCTGGCGAGCACCGCGAGCGCGACGAAGACCAGCGCCCAGCCGGGGCCGGGCAACGGGATGGCGATGATGCCGACCACCAGCAGGGCCAGCCCGACGACGAGGACGGCGCCGCGGTAGAGCCGGCGGGTCGTGGGGTTGCGCTTGAGGCGGGCCCGCCACTGCCAGCGGTCCTCGTCGGCGTCGACCAGGACGGTGTCGGTGTCGGCGCCCCCGTGCCCCTCTGCCTGCATGACCTCAGGGTACGAGAGAGACGTCAGCAGACCGTCGTCTGGTGCGGGGTTGACCGTCGAAGGAGAGGCGCTTTGCCTTCTCTTTGCTCGGGATTACCAGCAGATCGGACATTGCGGACGACTTTTGCCGGATATCGGACACCGAGGTTTGAGGGCGCCGCGCGGCGGGCACACCTGAAGCAGCCGAGGGCACCCCCGCCCCCCACCCAGGAGGACCCACCATGCTGCAGCCGCCCGTCCAGGTCGTGGACGACGTCGACCTCAAGCTCGTCGTCCCGGGTGACGAGGGCCTGCTGCTCACGGCCACCCTGCGCTACGAGGTCGCCGACCCCTACGCGGTCGAGGCGACGTTCCGGGCCGGCGACGAGTCGATCTCCTGGGTGCTGGGTCGCGACCTGCTCAGCGACGGCCTGCTGCACGAGTGCGGCGACGGCGACGTGCGCGTCTGGCCGACGACCGACGGCGGCACCTCCGTCGTCATGCTGCAGCTCAGCTCGCCGGACGGTTGCGCGCTGCTGGCCGCCGACGCCGAGGGCCTGCAGGCGTTCCTCGCCCGCACCTACGACGCGGTGCCGCTCGGCTACGAGGGCGACCACATCGACGTCGACGCCGCGATCACGCAGCTGCTGGCCTGAGGCGCGACCGACCCGATCAGGGGTCGACGTCCTGCGCCGCCCGGCGGCGGAACAGCTCGAGCGCGCGAGCGGCCAGCGGGCCGGGCGCGTCGAGACGGCGGTCGTCGACCGCGTGCACGGCCTGGACGTCACGGGTGGACGACGTCAGCAGCACCTCGTCGGCCGCGCGCAGGTCGTCCAGCCCGAGCTCGGTCTCCTCGACGTCCAGCCCGTCGGCGATCGCCCACTCCAGCAGCAGCTCTCGGGTGATGCCGGCCAGGCAGCCGGACGACAGCGGGGGTGTCACCAGCCGCCCGCCGACCCCGAGGAAGATGTTCGAGCCGGTGCCCTCGCACAGCTGGCCGCGGGTGTTGGCCAGCAGCGCCTCGCTGCCGCCGTGCTCGTGCGCGTACGACAGGGCGACGACGTTCTCGGCGTAGGACGTCGTCTTGAGCCCCGCGACGGCGCTGCGCTCGTTGCGCGTCCACGGGACGACGCTCACCGCGGTGCTCGCCTCGGGCCGCGACGCCAGACCGGCCAGGACCACGAGGGTGGACCGCGCGCCGTCGCGCCCTGACCCGAGCGGGCCGGGGCCGCCGGTGACGGTCAGCCGCAGCCGGCCGAACTCCATCGGCGGTGCGTCGCCCAGCACGGCCTCGACGCCCTCGCGCAGCCGCTCGACGTCCGGCGCGGGCAGGCCGAGCCCGGCCGCCGACGTGGCCAGCCGGCGCAGGTGGCGCGTCATGGCGAACGGCACGCCGTCCTCGACCTTGAGCGTCTCGAAGACCCCGTCGCCCACCGTCACGCCGTGGTCGTTGCTGCTCAGCGCGGGCTCGCCCGGGGCGAGCAGCCGGCCGTCGACCCAGGCCCGCAGTCCGTCGTCCGTCATGGGCCCAGTCTGTCACCGGTCGGCTGCGGTCAGCCCACCACGACCCGCACCCACTGGTAGTGACCGCCGTCCTCGCGCCAGTCCCAGGTGTCGAGGGCGACGACGTCGCCGAGCGGCGCGAGGTCGCGCCGCAGCGTCGCCTCGGACCGGTGCCGGAAGTACCGGCCGTCGGGCAAGGTGCGCTCGCGGTCGTCCGGCGCGCCCCAGACACCGATCTCGACCCGGCCACCGCTGCGGACCACCCGGCGCAGCTCGGCCACCGCAAGGGCGAAGCCGTCGCCCGGCAGGTGCATCAGCGTGCTCATCGACCACGCCGCGTCGAACGAGGCGTCGACGAAGGGCAGCCTGGTCGCCGAGGCCAGGACCGCGTCGAGCCCGCGCTCGCGGCAGAGACGCACGGCCGCGGCTGCGAGGTCGACGCCGGTGCACGCGCTGCCGCTCTGCTCCAGCAGCACGCCGTCGCGGCCTGCGCCGCAGCCGACCTCGAGCACGTGCCGCGCACCGGTGGCGCGCAGGTGGCCGGCGAACTCCTGGACGTGGGCCGTGCGCTCCTCGCCGAGCGGCCGCGCCGCGCGGTCCTGCATCTCGGCCGCGTCGTAGGCCTGCTGGGTGCGGTCCGTGACGTCCATGACGGTGAACCCTAGGCCGAGGCCCGCGTCACGACCGGTCCGGCGTGGCAGCCAGGCCGAGGAGGCGGTGCGCCTTGAGCTCGGTCTCGTCCCACTCCCCCGCCGGGTCGGAGCCCCACGTGATGCCGGCCCCCGCGCCGAACCGCAGCACCCGTGCGTCGGTGCCGTCGTCCGTCGTCCAGAAGGTGCGGATGCCGACCGCCAGCTCGGCGGAGCCGGCGTCCGCGTCGAGCCAGCCCACCGCCCCGCAGTAGGGGCCGCGGGCGACCGGCTCGAGGTCGGCGATCGCCCGCAGCGCGCTGGACTTCGGCGCGCCCGTGACCGAGGCCGGCGGCGTCGTCGCGCGCCAGAGGTCGGCCCAGGTGCGACCGGGAGCCAGCCGACCGCGGACCCGCGACACCAGGTGCACGAGCCCGGGATGCTCCTCGACGGCCAGCAGGTCGGTGACCTCGACCGAGCCGGGACGGCACACCGTCGAGAGGTCGTTGCGCGCGAGGTCGACGATCATCACGTTCTCGTCGACGTCCTTGGGCTGCAGGCCTTCTGGGGTCGGCGCGGTGCCCTTGATCGGCCCGGTCAGCACGACGTCGTGGTCGCGGTGCAGGAAGAGCTCGGGCGAGGCGCACACCACCTCCAGACCCGGCAGCCGGACGACGCCGGCGTGCGGGGCCGGGTTGCCGCGGTGCAGCCGGTGGGCCAGCGCGACGACGTCCGCCTCGGCGGGCAGCGGGTGCTCGAGCACGCGGCAGACGTTGACCTGGTAGACGTCGCCGCGCGCCACCCGCTCCCGGACGTCGGTCACCGCGGCCTCGTAGGCGTCGCGGTCGAGGGACGTCGTCCAGGTACCGGCCAGACCCGGCCACGGCGCCACCGGCTCGGGCAGCAGGCCGGGCCGCACCTCGTCGAAGCGGGCCGCCACCAGGTCGCCCTCGAAGCTTCCGACGAGCGCCCACCAACCGCCCGCCCGCTCGACGTCGGCCAGCACCGCGGCCGCGTCGTCGGCCGTGCCCGCCCGGCGCACCTCGGCCAGACCGCGCGCCAGCCGACCGCCGAACCAGGCGAACGCCTCGGGCACCGCGCTGGTCAGAGCGCCTTGCTCATGATGACGGCCTCCTCGCGGAAGCCCTGCGTGCGGTACAGCTGGCGGGCCACCTCGTTGTCGCCGAACACGTTGAGCCGCAACGAGGTGAGGCCCCACTCACGGGCGATCTCCTCGGCCCGCTGCATCAGCTGGCGACCGAAGCCCTCACCCCGTCGGTCGGCCTCGACCTCGACGTCGTAGATCCAGGCGTGCTCCCCCGGCGTGCCGGCCGCGCGATGGGCGAGCCACAGGATCCCGACCGCGCGGCCGTCGCCGTCGACGGCGCGCCACAACCGGTTCCCGGGAGCCGGCGTGCCGTCGGGGAACAGCTCGACCATGCTCTGCCGCGCCCGCTCGCGCGCCTCCTCGAGCGGCACCCCGCCCAGCGCGTGCATGTCGTCGGCGTAGGACTGCTCGAGGTGCACGAGGTAGCGGGCGAGGTCGTCGCCGGCGAGCTCCTCGTAGCGCAGGTCGTGGCTCATGGCGCGTGAGCCTACCGACCGGCCGGACGTCGGCCGAGAGCCCGTCGAGACACCCTGCGGCGCAGCGGGTCTGGGGACGAAACCGGGGCGATCCGGACGTGATCTTGTGGCGCCGTCGAGCGCGGGAGTAGCGTCGCCGGGCAGCGCACAGGGCCTCGCAAAGGGGTGGGTCCGCCATGGTCGCGAACGACGAGACACCTGGCCGCAGAGGCCGTGACGACGTCCGGCGCGGGCGCGACGACGAGCTCGACAAGGCCTGCCGCGCGCACCTCGACTTCTTGCGCAAGCGCTGCCCGCACCTGCTCCCCCGCGGCCCGCTCGAGCCCGGCCAGGTGTCCGACCCCTTGCCGCTGGACGTCGGTCGGGCCGGCGAGGTGCTCCAGGTCGCCGTGCAGCAGGTGACCGCCGACGCGCTGGCCCGCGAGAGCGGCGACCGGCGCGCGCGGCGCGACCTGCCGCGCGCCGTGGTCTGGACGCAGGGCGCCGACAGCCTGCTGGTGCTGCTCGACACGCTGCGCGTCAGCACCGGCGACGGCGTGGTGACCGTCGCGGTCGACGTCTCGTGCGACGAGCTGGTCAAGCTCACCCAGGAACGCCGCACCACCGTCGAGGTCGACCTGGTGGTCGGCACCGAGAAGCGGCCGGCCGGGCTGCTCGCCGCGGCCACGACGCCGCGCGGTCCGGCGCTGGTCGTGAGCCGGTGGGGCGACGCCCTGGTCGCGCTGGCCTGGCAGGGACTGCTCGACGCGTCCGCCGGCATCGCCGCCGCGTCCGGGTCCGACACCGACGGCGCGCCGCTCGTGCCGACGACCTGGACGGCGTCGGCGAACGGCCTGCAGATCGGCCCCCAGGCCCGCCACCCGTTCGACCGCCACCCCGTGGGGGCGAGCGGGAGGTGACCGCGGACCTCGGCGACATCGCCGGCCTGGCCACCGCGGTCGGGCTGCTCGACGAGGACGGCTCCCCCCGCGACGGCTGGTTCGCCGACCCCGGCCGGTTCCTGTCGTCGGTGCTGAAGGACCGGGTGCAGCGCCGAGCCCTCGTGCAGGTGGTCGACGACCTGCTCGGCGGGTCCGAGTCGGCGACCGACGCGCAGGGCCGCACCTGGCTGCCGCTGTTCGAGAAGGCGCCGCTGTCGGTGAGCGTCGTGCTGGCCGAGGTGCGCGGCGGCGAGCAGGTGCACGTGGGCCTCGGCGCGTCGGTGCGATCGCCGGGCGGGCCCGGCCGGGTGGGCGTCGAGGTCGACGCGTTCGTGCCGCTGTTCGCGGCCTCCGGCTCGGTGGCGGTGGGCGACCCCCTCCTCATCGGCCACCCCGGCGCGGACGTCGACGTCCGGCTCGCGCTCACCATGCCGTCCGGGACGTCGGCGGGCGGGGTGCAGCTGGCCTCGGCCGAGCTGACGGCGACGATCCCGACCGGCGGCGGCGACCCGCGGCTCGGCCTGGCGCTGCGCGGGCTGCGGCTGCCCGGCGCGGCGGCCGCCCGCGACGTCGTCGTCCACGCGGACGAGGTCGCCGACCTCGACGACGCGCTGCTCGAGCTCGTGATGGGGCTGGTGCAGGCCGGCACCGACGCCCTGCCCGCCAGCGACCCCGCCCACGGGCTGGCCGGCCTGCTCGGCCTGGTCGACGGCGACGGGGTGCCCGACTGCCCGGTGGCCGACCTGCTGGCCCGCGGCCCGGTGGCGCTGGCCACCTGGTGGGCGCAGTGCCTCGACGGCCCGGCGCGGACGCAGTGGCTCGAGCACCTGCGCACGCTGCTCGGCGGCACGACGCCCGCCCCGCCGGCGGCGCCGGGCGTGCACGTGGCCGTCGGCCCGGTCACGGTCGTGGTGGACGTCGTCGCGGCGCCGGCCGCCGGCGGCCTGCCCCAGGTGACGCCGCAGGTGCAGTTCTCGGCCACCGGTGCCGCCGGGACCTCGCTCGACCTCACGGTGCAGCCGGTGCGCCTCGACCTCGCCACCGGTGCAGCCGTCGCGCTGCCGCTGCTGAGCCTGACCGCGCGCGTCGGGTCCGGCACCGCCGACCCCTTGCTCGGGCCGGTCGCGGGACCGGACGGCCTGCAGATCACCGTCGGCTCCTTCTCGGCCGGCTTCGAGCTGGACGCCGCGCGCCGACCGCTGCTCGTGCTGCGCGCGCACCGGGCCGTGGTCGGCAGCACGAGCTACGACGTCCTGGACCTCACCGACGGCGACGCCCTCGCCGCCGTCGCGAGCAACGCGCTGGACGACGCCGCGGCCAGCCTGCTGGGCGGGCTCGGCCCGCTCGGCGACGCCGTGGCCGTGCTGCTGGGGCTGGCCGACCCGCCGTCCGGTCCGGCGCCGCGCGTGGACGCGGTGCGGCTGCTGCAGGACCCGGTGGGAGCGCTGCGCGACCGCTGGCGCGCCCTGCTCGCGTCGTCCGAGGCCACGGTGCGCTCGGTGCTCGCGACCTGGCAGCAGGCGACCGCGGCGCAGGCCTCGCAGGCCCTGCCGGTGAGCGGCACCGGCTCGGCCGTCGACCCGTACCGCGTGGCCGTCACCGACGACGTCGACGTCGTCCTGGTGGTCACCGGGTCGGTGCTGGCCGTCGACCTCGCGGCGCGGGTGCAGGCGCCGCTCGCCCTCGGCGCGCAGGTGGGCGCCGACGTGCGGCTCGGCCTGCTGCGCGCCGACCTGCAGGCAGCGGCGCCGTCGGCCCAGTTCGGCACCGGCCTGCTCGCGGTGCTCTCGCTCGGCGGCGAGCAGGACCACGACCTGCGCCTGGTGCCCGACGGCTCCGGCGTCGCGCTGCTCAGCGTCGGCGCGCGGGTCGCCTGGAGCCCGGCCACCGGGGTGCG